>JBFENN010000052.1:0-20134 GCA_041551115.1 Anaerolineales bacterium | reverse complement strand
TGCGCACGTCTGATCTCTTCATCATTCACCGCTACAGCGATACCATTGCTCTCATAGAGGGTGTCCATTATCAACCGGTCAGCAAAACTGCGTGGCACACGCAATCCTGTGGCAAGCGTCTGGGCAGCCTCCCAAAATTCACACACTAGTTTTCGATTCTTAAAAGCCTTAACCACTGGAGCGCACCCTGCCGCCTGCACCACTACCATCCTTGGGAGCACCGTGCTTTCTAACCAGCCCAGGGTTTTCATTTCCCGAAATGCTTTCCACATACCGATTAAACCTGTCCCTCCTCCAGTTGGATAGACGATCACATCCGGAAGCTTCCAATCAAAGCTCTCAGCTACTTCGTACCCCATAATTTTTTTGCCTTCCACGCGGTATGGTTCTTTGAACGTGGACATATCAAACCACCCTTCTCGATCTATCTTTTCCTGAACTACCCGAGCTGCATCGTTGATTAATCCCCCAACCAGAACGACTTCGGCACCTGTGATGCGGCTCTCAATAATATTTGCCATTGGTGTGTCATTCGGCATGACGACAGCAGCCTTCATCCCACCGCGTGCGGCGTATGCAGCTAATGCCCCTCCGGCATTCCCTGCTGTAGGGATGATCAATTTGGAAACTCCAAGCTCTTTTGCCTTCGATACCGCTGCTGCCAAACCGCGCGCCTTGAACGTCCCGGTGGGATTTTGACTTTCATCTTTTATGAACAACTTCTGCAAACCCAAATGCCCCCCCAATCTGTCCGCCGTAAGCAAGGGCGCATCCCCCTCCCCAAGACTGACGATATTCTGCTGGTCAAACACCGGCAACAGCTCATGCCAACGCCACATGCTAGCTGGTCGCTGGGTAAATCGTTCTCGATCAAGATTCTGGCGGGCAAATTCGAGATCGTAGGTGGATAACAACGGGGATTGGCAAGTATCACAAATAGTCTGTAATTCGTTTATTGGAAATAGATCCCCACATTCAGCACACTCGAGCTTATGGAAGTACGAGTAGTTTGCCATTCTTATGTCTCTCTATCTTTGTCTGCAGTTTTGTTTGCATTATACTCGCCATCTGATATCAACAGCTTTGCAACTCATTCCGGCAAACCCTACCTAGGTAGCGTGCCGAACCACCCAAGAGTTGCATGCCAGCCACGTTCTTATGTGTGAAAATAGATTTAGTGGCGGTACGCGCACATTATGAAGTCTGTGAGTTAATGATCTTCGATTGCACTCAATCAATTTGCAAGCGAAGCGCATCCTGAGAATCGGATAATCAGTCCTTATGAGCTGCGCTCACTGATACATACTGGCCTGCATGGTTGCCAAGATATCCTCGATGAGTATAGCGACTGGACAAATAATCCGTTATAAGCCTGCTTGTCAGGTATCTAAAGCTGATGTATAAAGACGAAGAGATGAAACTGCTTGGGGTAAATTTCTTACATCCCTTTAAACGACTGCGTTGGAAGCTCGCCCTTAGCCACGCTGCCGCGACGATTGGAGCCTTAATTGTCGTCGAGATCATATTAATCACTGCATTTTCATCCCAATTTGCACGCGCTTCCCGACTTAACCCAGTCCAATTATTTAATGACCTGACCCCTTACACCAATTATGTTGAAACATACCTGGTCCAATCACCGCAGGATATCGAGGGTATGCAAGAATTCTTGGCAAATTTTCGCGGGAATATGGTCGAAGCCGATCCGGTCAAGTTTGGAAACATGACAATATATATCGAATGGTACAACCCACTCCACGTTTATTACATATCAGCTGATGATATATTTATCGACTCACTTCCTCATGATACAGGGCTGTCATTAAAACCAAACCAACCCTTTGACCCAAAGATCATTTCCGGCTTGGAAGCACCATGGGCTGCGGCGAGTGCGGGAATCCAAGACCAATCTCAGCTCTTCACCAGGCTTGAGGATGGTAGCGTGGTTGGGGCAATGCCGATCAAGACCAGGGATAATCCCGATCAACTTCTTGGCACCTTGGTCTTTGTAACAAAATCCCGCTTCAACGACCTGTGGCCTATTGCAGATGTATTTCAGGACCTCGGTATCAGCCTGCTTTTTATTACCCTCTTTGCAGGCATGATGGGCATCATCTTCGGGGCAATTACAGCGCAGGGGTTGGTCAATAGATTGAAAGAGGTATCCACTTCCGCTCGTTCATGGAGCCAAGGAAATTTCACTGTCTTTGTAGATGACCCTGCCGGAGATGAACTCAGCCAATTAGCAGATGACCTCAATAAGATGGCCCGCCAGCTGGAAGACCTGATTGATGAGCGGGAAGAGCTGTCGGCTTTGGAGGAACGCAACCGGCTTGCGCGCGATCTGCACGATAGCGTTAAACAACAAGCATTCGCCGCGGCTGCGCAACTGGCCGCAGTAAACGCCGAACTAGACACAGACCCGCAAAAAGCGAAAATACACTTGAGAGAAGCTGAGACACTCGCATATTCAATCCGCCAAGAACTTACAGACCTGATCAATGAGCTGCACCCAGTTGCACTCAAGGGGCAAGGATTGGTTCCTGAGCTGCGCAGCTATCTCTCTGATTGGTCCCAGCAAAACGACATTCAAACAGATCTACGTATCCAAGGTGAACGTCCCTTACCCATTGATATCGAGCAAACACTTTTCCGCATCATCCAGGGTGCATTATCGAATATTGCACGCCACAGCGGTGCCCTGCACGCAGAAATCCGATTATTTTACAGTTCTAACACTGTTACATTAACTATCACCGACGATGGGCGCGGCTTCGATCCAAAGAAGCAACGCTACGGTCTTGGCCTGCGCTCAATACAAGAACGGACAGAGATACTTAAAGGCTCAGTAGATATTATCAGCGCTTTAGGTAAAGGGACCTGTATCACAGTTTCTTGCAACGGTTAATGAGGTGAAAGAAGATGACAAGTCCAATCACTGTCCTTATCGTCGATGATCATGAAGTTGTTCGGCAGGGATTGCAGGCATACTTGGATGCTTTGCCCGATATTGAGGTTGTCGGGGAAGCTGCTTCCGGGGATGCAGCTGTCAACGAAGCGCGAGAATGTATCCCAGATGTGGTTTTAATGGATCTCGTTATGGAGGGCGTTGACGGAGTTGAAGCTACTCGAATGGTTAAAAACACCAGCCCACGTTCACAGGTCGTCGTACTTACCTCCTATCACCAAGATGAACACATCTTTCCCGCATTACAGGCAGGCGCAATTTCATATATCTTGAAAGATATCAAAATGGAAGAACTTGCAGATGCAGTTCGGCGGGCTGCAAAGGGTGAAGCAACTTTACACCCCCGTGTTGCAGCTCGTGTTATCCAGGAAATCCACGGTGCGCGCAGCCAAACCCTTAACCCTTTTACCGAGCTTACCGAACGAGAATTGGACGTATTGAAACTGATTGCCAATGGTTTGAACAACAGCCAGATCGCTGAACAGTTAGTCATCAGTGAAAACACGGTCAAAGGGCATGTCAGCAACATTCTGAGCAAACTTCATCTAGCTGATCGTACTCAAGCCGCTGTTTACGCCTGGCAGAAAGGGATTGTCCGTCGGTAGAAATCTACCAGTCGTGCTTTACACCCCCCTATAGTTCTTCAAATCGGTTCATCTGTTGATTCTTTTTGCTGAGTCGTGGATCAAACACGCGGCCATTCATGACTACATAGACTCCCTCTGGAAGAGTTTGCAAAGCAATGACTGCGCTACCAATATTAAAGTGAGCATCCGTTTCACGAAAGGCTGCCGGCTGCATCGCTCCAGTAATGACTATTACTTTTCCTGGTATGTCCAGGAGAGCTAATGCGGTATCTATCATAGTATCGGTCCCATGAGTGATTAGGATACGGCGATGCGGGTCACTTTTTACCATATCATGGATTTCATCCCGGTCGCGATCTGTTAGCTGCAGACTGTCCTTCTTTATCAAGGTTTCGATTTCATAGTCATCAGCTACATTTGCCTGATCAAGAATCTCGGGGATGCGCGGATCACCGATCTCAAATTCGCTTGTCTGGGTTGAATAGAACTTATCAATTGATCCCCCCGTTGTAAAAACCTTGATGTTCATCGTCATAAATCACCGTATGTTATGAACATAAATGACTATAGCGCTTACGTTAGCACAAGTATAATCCTAAGAGAGCTATCCAGAAAATAGTCCTCCTTGTGTTTATTTATCTTTGGATTTGCGATAGAGAAAGGATATATGAATAAAGAACCTATAATGACTGCTCTCCGCATCATAGCGGAGATAATCGCAGCAGTTGTCATAACATTATTGGGGGTTGGTTTATTCTGTAGGTTAGCGGGATGGCGCACATACTACCAATATGGCACAGTACTCATTTGGTTTGCTATAGCCATGGCAGGTATGGGTTTGTTTACCTATCTCGGGAATCGGGGCAGCAAACGCAGCTTATCTAAATGGACTGCGCAAACCACAAGTCGGGGCGGCAGCCATAAATCAAATGATCAACCCAATGACAAATTGATTCAATCGCACCGGCCATCAATAATAATGCTGATCGCAGGTGTAATCCTGTTTATCATTGGTTCGCAAGTCCAGGGTCTACCGTAAAAAAATCTCGCCATGCTGGATAACTTGGTAAAACTTTAGAGGAAGATATCCAAGTCATGCCCACGTGTCTGGGCGCGCTCCAGCCTCCAAGCTGCTTCATTTTCTGGAACAGCCAGCACATCCTCTTCCGGCCGCCTGACCAACCCCAGAGCCCCCTCTTGACAAAGCAGTATGCACACACCGCAGCCAAAACACCGGACATCATCGACTTGCATGACATCTCCAGATAAGGATAATGCATCGAACTGGCAACCATCCATGCAATCTTCGCATCCGATACACAAACGATCTTCTACTTGATTGACAAATGCAGAGCGTGCCACCACATTGGCTATCCCCATCTCCGACATACCGCGCAAAATTCCACAAGAGCATGTGCAGCAGCTGCAAACATAGAAGTTGCCCTGTTGATTATTACTCACCGAATGTACCAGCCCAGCTTCGGCAGCCCGCGTGAGGGTTCCAACGGCGTCTTCCTTCGTAACGGCGTTAATCACTGTGCTGTGGTCAAAAGCGCCGGGCTTTATGCTCATTGCCAGACAGACATCAATTGGATGTTCACATGGATCACTTACTAGCCTTTTCTGTACCCGACAGATGCAATCTAATACTCCCCAAGATTGGGCTTGCTCAATAATATCGATGGCGTTTTCATACGGCTGTATTTCCATACCTTGACGAATGCTCTCGCCAATCGGGATCACACGATGGACCGGTGGTTGGACGCTTAGTATCTGGCTAAAGGCTTCCTGGTAATACTCTTCAAACAGTTGGGCAAACTCTGCATCGATACTGCCAATCTGTGTTTCATAGAAACCAACGACAAATGGCATAATACTAAAACCCAAACCTTCATCCGTCCTGCCAGCATTAATCAACCCCCGGCGCGCTAACTGTTTGAGCAGCGGTTTAATCTCGTCCACATTCAGACCACATCGACTAGCAATTTGCGCAGGTGTCTCAAATACCAGTTTCAAATGCGATACCAGTTCAGCTTCAGGTATCGTGAACAATCTTGCGAGCAGCTCTAGCTCAATCCCGCTATTTGTCGTGGGGAACCCATTTGGAAGGGCATCCAAACGCTTTGCTAACTGCCCATAAACTGACTGGTTCATTGCTTGCCTCCTCAAAGGTTTCCAGTGCGATGCCATACTATACCACAAGCACCGTCCAGTTCTTTGATCAGGATAGCTGAAAAAAGTCATATTCCAATAATAGACAATATCTTTGCAAATACTTGACAATTGTGTGATTTTCTGCTAAAATAATTTCACATTGACAAATAATACAAGTACTGTGAGGTAAAGATGGCTTTGTATCTATCAGTAAAAGAAATTTGGCGCAGTAAAGGCCGCTTCCTGTTGTTCAGTATGGTGATCGCCCTAATCACAGTTTTGGTTCTATTCATTGCTGGACTGGCCGAAGGATTAGCCGCAGCAAATCGCGAATACTTAGCCAAACTAGACGGCGAATTAATTGTGTTTCAAGAAAATGTAAAACTATCTACCCTCTCTAGCCGCATAAATGATAAGACGATCCGTCAAATCAACCGCGTCGATGGTATTTCATCCGTTGGTCCGGTTGGATTTGGCAACTCAACGATCATCCTAAATAATGGAACAGGAGAGAATTTAGATATTTCCTTGATTGGGATTGAGCCTACTCTTCCGGGTGGTGCACCCGCACTTGAAGGCCGCAACCTCCGTAATAAACGTGCCTATGAAGCTGTCATTGACAGCAATGTTGCCGAAAGGGCAAATTTATCGGTTGGTGATACTTTTACAATCAAATCCATACAGGGTACCGAGGATGAATATTTCGAGTTAAGTGTAGCAGGAATAACTGATGGAAGGCAGTTCTTTTTCCAACCCTCCATTTTCGTGCCAACGACCATCTGGGATAAGATCCGCCCCCAAGCAGCAGCTGGAGCTGCGAATAGCGAGATTACCTATAACGTCGCGGTTGTCAGCCTAGAAGATCCAGCTGCTTGGGAAGCGATGGCCGCTATCATTCAGGATAATGTTGATGGCATTGAGGTGGTGGATCCCGTGACCGCATATGAATCTTCTCCCGGTTATCAAGCCCAACAAAGCACATTGAATACCCAACGTGGTTTCACATTGCTAATCGGCATTTTAGTAATTGGCGGTTTCTTCCAGATACAGACTCTGCAGAGGGTACCCAACATCGGCATGCTCAAGGCTGTCGGTGTATCAAACCGGACGGTTGGATTGTCAGTCGTCGCTCAAATCTTGGCTGTAACAGTGATCGGTGTGCTTATTGGGAGTCTCGGTACGATTGGATTAGCACAGGGTTTGCCCCCGGTTGTACCAATTCGCTTTACGAGTGACGCACTGATCGCGGCAATACTTTCCTTGTTGATTATCGGCCCACTTGGTGGCTTAGTTTCTGTCCGTTTGGCTCTCCGAGCCGAACCTTTGATGGCAGTAGGCTTATCATCATAATCAATTTCTTACAAATCAAAACATTTTAGGTAACTAGAGGTAATGAATATGAGTAAAGTACTCGAGACGATAGATGTAAGCAAGATTTATCAAGCTGGCGAATTGACCGTCAACGCAGTAGATGCTGCCAGCATTTCGGTCAAACGTGGAGAATTCGTCGCCCTAGTGGGACCGAGCGGATCTGGAAAGACAACGATGCTGGCGATGCTAGCGGCTTTACTAAATCCTTCACGGGGCCATGTTATTATCGACAGTGAAGACATTGGCAGGATGAAGGAAAGCCAAAGAGTCAATTTCCGCCGCAAGAAAATAGGCTTCACCTTCCAGTCCAACAACCTTGTCCCATACTTAAATGTGCGCGAAAATGTTGAACTTATGCTGCGCCTAAACGGTATGCTCGACAAAGACGGCCGGCAACGTGCTGAAGATCTGCTCAACCGATTAGGCTTGGATGATCGCCTCAACAGCCTGCCCAGCCAGCTCTCCGGTGGGCAGAAACAGCGCGTTGCCATTGCCCGTTCATTAATCCACCAACCGAGCCTTGTCCTAGCGGATGAACCCACCGCGAGTTTGGATACAGAACGCGCATATCAGGTCGTTCAGATTTTCTCTGACCTGATCCATGAGCAAGGAAAAGCCGGGATGATGGTCACGCATGACCTGCGCATGGTTAAATTTGTTGATAAAGTCATTCAGATGGTGGATGGTCGCGTGGCAAATATCATTGATGACCGCTGTGCGATTGATGCCCTGGCCGCTAGCAGCCAATTCAGTGCTGAAGAAGCAATACCTGTTGAGATGGGATCTGCACCACAGGTGTTACAACCAGCAAATATCGCAAGGTAATCAATTTAATAATTGCTAAGGCACAATTACTCATTTTGAAGAATTCTTGAGAGATAATTTTTGAATAGAGAGCTCCTCAGCGCGCAATGCATAATAGATCCACTTGAATTCTAGATGATGAATATTTGGCATTTTTTCTCAACAAACCAAATATTATGAACGAAAACTCATGTCCCAAGTGCAACTTAGTTTCAAGAAATATTGAGATTGATATGGTTTCATTCATTACGTTTCAGGATTTCAAACAATTTACGCCATCACCACAACTTCGCACTAGCCAGGTATCTCATGAGTGTCATAGAATTCAAGGCTCACAATAGGAATATTCTATGCAAACGTCCAAAAAATTGCCATTACAAATCCAGTAATTGACATATTAACTGATGTAACTTTGATAATCCTCATCCACGCCGAAATACTGTTTAATCAATACTATAAATGAATTAATTGGTGAAATACCAGGATAAAAAGGGACTCAGGTGATCCATCAGGTAGATAGTAGGCACTAAAAATTTGATAGTGCAATTTTACCCTCATTACCAAGGATGGGTTCTCAAATTTAAATGATCTATTACTATGATCAGCTTGAAGCAATATTAGAGGTTTTTCGCTACTAAGTAATATGATTTCATCAATCATCTCAAGAGTATGTTTATTACTATAATTTACTTAATCACTATAATATTGCAGGAGCCAATCTCCGATTGTATCTCCATCGAGCAATGTATATGGATCAACCGTTACCCTACTCCCCATGTGTAGCAATAACAATCGGAACATGTGGTGATATATTGTGGGTAAATACCATAATTTGCTCACTTTGATTCTTGATGGAGGGTATTTTAAAAAAGCTATTTTGCTCATTCATGTACTGCTGGTTTTTACAAGCAAGTCGCTCCGTTTCTGGTGTTAGTCATGAATATGTTATCAAGTCATACATTGGGAAAACCAACAAGATGACTGTAACAATGTTGAAGTAATTAGATACCGCTCTGCATCATCTTGACTAAAACCCAGTAAATCCACAGTCCGAACATACCTAACCACAGGATGGTCAGTATTACTCTTATGAAAGTACTCATCGAAATATGGCCATCCAGAATAGCTTCAATATGGACGTAGGAAAATAACAGTATGTACGATCCCGAAACAATTAAACCTACTTCTACCGGGCGTTTTAGGATTATCCTCCCTGCAATCAACAATACCTGGGCAATCAGATTTAAAATAAATCAGGCTCTGATTGATCCAATACCTACATAATTAATGTTATGGGATAACGGGCACAAAACTACATATATGCTCAATATAAATGGGTCGAGTATATAGGTTCTATTCTTCATTTCAAGAGAGTTTTTCGCTTAGCTATTAAACATATTTCATTTATACATCGGACAAACGATCACCATGCAATATATACTTTATCCCGAGAAATTCGATCAATCACCCGGCTCAATCTCATCGCAAGATTCTCCACCACAAAAATGATAGAGGCCAGCTTGGCATCTACCACTTTTCTCGCAAACATCTAGAAATACGCCACCTTTGGTAACCGTATCATAGGAATATACGTTATCTTTAAGCAAAGATAATTCTGTGCCAAAATAATGGTTCACAATCATGCGATATGTGTTAATGGGCGAGATGTTTGATCGCATTAGTTCTTTACCATTTGCATGAGGGAGATAATATGCGTTGAAAATCGAATATAAAACATTCATCCGATCTTCGATAGACAAATTGTCCTCGGGGTATGCCCTGCTACTGTGATCGGCTTGGAGGATGATGATTGGGTCATCATCTGCATTGACCAATATTCTATCTACCATCTCTAGAATCAATATATTCGTATAAATCAACTGATCACGGTAATATTCTGGCGCCCATTCCCCGTTGGTGGTCTCCTCTCTAAGTGTGAAGGGGTCTCTATTGCTACGTTCTTCACCATTAGGTCCAAATACGTAAGGGGCATGTGGGGTAACGATGTGGGCAAACAATATGAAGTTACCTTCAATATCACGAAATTCAGGTATATTTGTAAAATTGAATAGAATTCTCGCCCGATGGTCGTCATAGAAATCCTGCATTGGAACGCGCTCATCGCCAATTAAATTGAACAATAATTTTCCATATGTCGTATCTAACAACATAAACTCAAAAGCAGTGCTAATGTTGAATTCGCCAATATCTTCAGATCGGACGAAGTGGTCAGCCGTTTCAATATTGGTTCGATCATATCCGCTATCGAATGCCACAACTTGATATCCCTGTTCTCTCAAGAATCGCATCAACACATTATCCTTGATCAATATGCTGAGGATATCTTTCATGAAATCCTCGTTTTTAGGTATGCTTCGCTCATCAAGAAAATCTACGATAGTATTCACATGTGTCATATTCAGGGAAGATGCCAGGGAGTAGACTGTGTCTGAGTAGTTCGAATGACTTTTCTGTGCCACATAGAATCCACGTTTTTCTAATTCATTGATAAACTTACTGTTATCATAACCATACAGCTCTTGAAGAACGTCAGACCGAGTGTACCCATCCAAGATAATGTAGTATATATCTGGCGTTTCACGTATAAAATTCGTCCGCTCATCAAATAGTTTTTCGAAGTCATTTTGCTCATATATATACTGCTGGTATTCACGCGCAAGTCGCTCCGTTTCCGGTGTTAGTCGTGAATATGTTATCAAGTCATACATTGGGAAAACCAACAAGATGACTGCAACAATATTAAAGTAATTAGATACCGCTCGAGTATGTCTCATTTTGACTAAAACCCAGTAAATCCACAATCCGAACACACCTAACCACAGGATGGTCAGTATTACTCTTATGAAAGTACTCATGGAAATATGGCCATCCAGAATAGCTTCAATATGGCCGTAGGAAAAGAATAGTATGTACAATCCCGAAACAATTAAACCTACTTCTACCGGGCGCTTTAGGATTATCCTCCCTGCAATCAACAATACTTGGGCAATCAGTATTGAAATAAATAAGGCTCTGATAGATCCGATACCTACATAATTAATGTTCTGGGATAACGGAAACAAAACCACATATATGCTCAATATAAATGGGTGGAGTACATAGGTTCTATTATTTGTCATGGATAATTTATTCTATAAAGACAAGTAAAATTGCGCCTATTGGGGTATTTAAACCTAATCACTTAGAAATTCCAATATAACTGAAAATCAATTTTCAAGCCTTTTCAGTTGTGTTAGCAACCAAGAAATAATCTATCCGAAATAATACAAAACCCCCGGATCAATCATGCAATATTGATAACCCAAAACGTAAAGTTTACCCTTATTTTGACTTCTTTCCTTTGAACACAATCATGGATTTGAGATCCAGCATTGAGATCATTCTGGATAATAGTTGATCTGCGCTAATCTCTAAAACTCCCTCACCACATCCAAAGGAATCGGGGGGAAAATCTGTCCTGGCACCGGCGGCATCGAGTTATACACCCAGTTGACCTTCACTGAACCATACGATATGCCTGCTGCTTTTCCCGCACCCAGATACTCGCCACGCAGCAACACATCCTCCATATCCAAAGTTAGCCCGAAGATTGCCAGTGGTGTTCCAACCGGGATCTTCTTTAAGTCTTCCCCAAACGCGCCAAAAGAAAACCCTATATGCTCAGCGTTTAATGGCTGAGCGTGGATCAGCGGGATGATCACGGGATAACCATCATCGCCAATATAGCCGGCAAATTTCAAATTGTCCAATTTACTGAAGAGCGCTCTTGTCCAAGGGTTCATCACCTCTATAGTTGGGGGTTTCTTCTGTAAAGATTTGGCTACTAATGTTTGTATTGCCGCCCAAACCACGCGGGCCATTGGCAGCCCCCCGCGTCCGGACTGTTCCAACAGATCAAGATAATGAACGGTGTGCACACCAAAATAGGCGTTGTAGCGGAACATCGGGATACTGTTATACATATCAAATTCTGGGCCAGCTTTTTCTTTATGCGACCAATTAGCTTTGCCCCGCCACACAAGTTTGTCCAGTGTCATGATTAAGAAACCAATTTTTGGGTTATCAACTACGTAAACCTTGCTCAATCCTTCAGTGAACTGCCCAAAGGTCAATCTCTGGGGTGAGCTCGCTTGCAGAGTGGAAAGCATTGTCAGATGTGGCAAACCTTCCTCGTTCACCGTTCCCAGGATACCAATTTTCATGGGGACTGATAATGCCTGGATATCATCATTCGTAAAGGATTTATGCTGTGAACTAATCATCGTCTGTTCCATATTCAAGTTCCTCAATCCTGGACTTGTGTCGTCCCAGTCGCAAATACCATATCCGGCCTAACACCTGATCTATACGCAACTTGTGCCAGGTCTCCCAATTCAGCTCGGGTTAGCAGAGGCACATCCGCAAATGCCCACTCCTGATCTAGACGCGCATATTTATCTCTACACAGGTTGTTAAACGCGCACAACTCCCAGCGCTCTACAATATCCGCTAACTGGTCTGCTATGAAACTGCCGATGCCATAGATGTTTTCGTGGGTCGCAGTTTTCCCCATAATTAACGGAGTCCGTATCCAAAGTCGCGTATCAGTCCACTGCTCCTTAATCCGCCGGCTTACAAATTGCAGGTTTTCCAAAATGCGTTCGTTGGGTTGACCAGTATACTGCTTATGCCGGTCCGTATCGATTTCTTTTAGATCGAATAATATCAAATCCGTGTGTTTCAGCATCCGGTCCAAACTTGAGGTAGAGCACATTCCACAGGTATCGACAGCCGTATGGATTCCTTCCGTTTTCAATTGCTCCAATACTTCAACAAGGTAACTAATCTGTAAAGTGGGTTCTCCACCTGATAGAGTTACTCCGCCATTAGATTTCTCATAGTAGGTGCGATCTTTCACCAGTTCCAAGATCAGCTCATCCACTGATTGCTGTATGCCTAGCACTTCGATTGCGTTCGCCGGACACGCTTCAGCGCAGTTTCCACAGCCTGTACATCCAGAGCGCGTGATCTGCATACCTTCTGAGGTTCGCCATAGATTCTTGTGTGGACAAATATCTTTGCAAGTGTCACACCCGATACATCGCTCGCGATACCACTGGATCTGTGGTTCCTTCGCTATGCTTTCCGGATTGTGGCACCACTCGCATTGTAGTGGGCAGCCTTTAAAAAATACTGTAGTTCGGATGCCCGGTCCATCTTCCGTAGATAAACGCTGTAAGTGTAATATGATGCCGGTCAATTGATCACTCATTGTATCGAACCATACTCCTAGTCCACAATGTATAGCATCCTGCCGACCATTCTGTTTGCAGCGAATACACCTTCTGGTTGGTGACTTTAGATCCGGTGGCTTTCCCGAGCAATTATCTCATTCTGCAATTCTTTTCCAATACTAGTGAAGTATGCGTTATAACCGGTGACTCGAACCAATAGGTGGCGGTAATCCTCCGGGTGTTTCTGGGCATCACGTAAGAGATCGGCATCCACTAGATTGATCTGCAGCGCGGTACCGCCATTTTCGATATAGCTCTGCAGAAAAGCCTTGAATTTCGTTTTGTGTTCGGCATCACGCAGTAGTGATGGATTGAAAGTCATGGTATGGCTGCCGCCATTCGGCAGCAAATTGTTGAACTCCTGCCATGCTTCCGACCCGTTTTCGCGCTTTCCGCCCAGCACCTTGCCGACTGAGTTCACATTTGCAGTCGGGCCATGGGTATCCGCCCCGTTGGAAGGGCAGAGGGCATTTGACAAGAAGCGCCCCTTTGGCCTCCCATCAGGACTCGCCGCCAGAATGAACCCATCTGAAACCCAATAATTCCAGCTTAACATGCCGGGGCGGAACTGACGATTCGTCGATATAGTCCTGTGTTTCCAGGTCTCTTCCGTCCAGAGTTCCATCACTTGATAAGCAATTTCATCCGCTTCATCATCATCACGACCATATTTAGGCGCTTTATGGAGTGCTTTTGCCTGAAGGACACTATGCCCCTCCCAATTATCTTTCAGTGCTGTGATCAACTCACCCATCGTACAATCTCTTCGATCGAATACCAAATACTTAACCGCGAGCAGGGAATCAACCGTGGTCGCAAATGTCACCGCTTCGATTGTCACAAACGAAAGTTCAGCACCACCTTGATTGATATCCAACCCTGTTTCTGCACAACCTTTCACCAGGCAGGAGAGATAGGGGGTTGGGAAAAAATTCGCCCGAACCGACTCGGATTTTTCGTACAAGTCAACGATCCTCTGAATAATATAGCGCGTTTGGATCGCGTAAGCTTCCCAAAACTTTTCCCAAGTAACGAATGTGCGCGGGTCTCCTGTATTTGGCCCCCATCGTCTTTTGGGGTCAGTTTTACCGGTCATTGGGTCCGAATAAGGTTCCATGTCATAGCCGCCGGACAAAGCTAGTTCGACAGCTTTCAATAGGTTCAAATTAGCGTCCACTGTCCCTGAACGATCATTGCCAACCATTGTGTTCTCTAAGCATCCCACTGGTGCATAATCATGCACGTTTGAAACGTTGATTAAGTGCTCAACACCCGCCCTTTTGGCTTGCAGCATCAATCCTGCGATCGAGCGCTCATCGAAATTCAGTAAGAAAGGCGAACCTTGGCTACTAGCGATCATCGCAATAATCTTGTCATACAGCTCGTCGGGTGTATTGCGATGCAGTCGCACGTTCGGTTTTGGCTCCAATATGGGGGACATTTCGTCAATCACTTCCAAGATGGCATAGGTGAGCGTATTGGTCATATCCTTTCCACCCGCCCCCATCCCCGAAAGTGTAATTAACTGCCCGTATCCAGCAGTGATCCCTTGATTACCACCAGTCCGCAGCAGCGCATCGTAAGCAGTGTTTGCGTGCATCCAGAAGCACTTCAGGATCTCCTTACCGAATTCCAGGTCCATCCCCATGGCTACTGATTTTTCCCATAACGGATAGAGGATTTGGTCAATCCGGCCAAAAGATACGCCCGGTCCCGGGTAATTTTCATCACTCATAACGAGCATATGCGTCAACCACAATGATTGGACTCCCTCCCAGAAGGTTCTTGCTGGTTTCCATGGCACTCGTCCGAGAATTTCGGCCATCTGGTACAGTTCACGCTGCCTGCGTTCATTAATTTCGCTCTCTGCCATCTCTTTACAAATTTGACTGTAAGCTTGCGCCACATCACGCGCCATTGTCGCCGCAGTCATCATTGCTCTCAGCTGAGCTCCCCTGGGACTTTGTTTATCAAGCTCAGACAATGCTTCATAACGCCTAGACAGCTCGCTGTGGATACCCTGCCACCCCACAGTGATGACGCGCTGATAATCAGGTATAAGGTGGCCACTGGTAGCACCAGCATTTCCATACCCATGGTCATGGAACCATTTCATTGCTTGACGGGCACCCTTCTTACCATCTACCTGACGGAAATACTCTTTGGCTTCCTTCTTGTCCAGACAGGTAGAGGTCATGATATTGAAACGCCCTCCAGCGATCAAATCGCCAGGAAGGATTTCCTTGGGCATGTATGCCACCATTACTTCTCGCAAAAACCAAGCCCGACGCTCGGGCAGCGACCATTCCCAAAATTCAGGATCTATGAGGACCCGCCTTGCAGTTTGCTTGAATGAAGCTCTAAATGTTTGTAGGAACGCGTATGTTTCCGGAACGATGTAGAAACTAAACTCATTGTATTGAAAATCCCATGGTGTACCGGTAGTCCAAGCAACGTATTCATTATTCCAGCGGCGCTCAACACCAAGGAAATAATAATCTCGCAACCATTTAATTCGTGGAGAAAGGTTTGTCGGTTCTTTCATGTGGACTTTCACCCTAAGATTAGTATCACCGTTCATGTTCGACTCCTATCGAGAGTTTGTCCAAATTCTTATTGTTTACCCAGTGTTCGTTACGCAAAACACTTATCTTCATGCACTCGAGAGCAAGAAAATTGCCATAAACAATAGTATGGCTTATGCCTGTCTCGTATTAACCACCCTGACAGTTATTCATTGATGCTTGCGCATTCTCTGTCCGATTAATATAGAAAGGTTATTCTACTTAATATAGTTGTCCAGGCGAATTTCTGCACCACCAAATAACTTTCTCCCTCTCCTATCCTGACAGATGGTCCTATCTGGATTCTCACCACAGGCTTCAACCTTATTTTCCAGCGAGCGATCCTTACTCCCGCATTCCTGCCAGCATCTTTTGAATCGCATTATTCAACAACTCGGATTGTGAAAGCAATACCTCATCTTCGTCGCCATCGTAAGTGATTAATTCGCTTTGCTTGGACAATTGCAGGAACCGTTTTTGCGAAGCTTGCCAAACTTCCTGAGCATGATCACGATCTTCAACGAAAAATTTGGACAACCATACAGGCATTGCCGAGCAGATTAACACCAATGGGATATTATTCGGGAACTTGGTATGGAAGACTAACCGGTCGTTCTCGGTTTGGCATTCACGCTCGGCAAAGATACCTGCAAAATAACTGGACTCATAAAACATTGTCCGTATGTATGCCGGCAAATCATGACAGTTACTTAGCTCAAAATGATTACCCAATAATTTCGCTGCAAGGGGGAGTAAACCAAGTTGGGCCAAGGCATACCGAATGCGATTCATGCGTGCAACCTTGCGATCTTCGGATCTCAATGCAGGTAGAATATCTTCTGGGGGCTGCTCATCCCGCGGGTTTACCAGCACGACACCTAACACTTCCTCAGGAAACAAATTCGCAAACACCCGGGTTAAGTGACTGCCGAATCCGTAACCCACTATCAGATAGGGACCCCTGAAATCGGATCGCTCAAGCAGGATTTGGACTTCATCAATAATGTTTATCAAACGGCGTTGAGAAGGTGCAGGGTCGCTCCAGCCCAAACCGGCACGATCGAACGAGCACACCCCCGTATATTCTGCAACCATAAGCTGGATCTGACGCCACTCAAGCGACCAACCAAACTCACCAGCAAACAAGAGAACGGTCGATAACCCTTGCCCCAATGTGTATTGGTGCAATCGGTAGCCACCAACATCAACCAACTGCCCTGGCGGCAAGCGAGAGTCCAATGTCCAAAAATCTGACATGCTCGATGATCTCCACAGGTTTCTCTTCCGTAATTATATAGTGATAATCGCAATTAGGTTGAGTTTGATCATAGGCTAACCACATAGATTAGCGCTAATTTGACTAAATGTTTTTTTCCGCGCTTACTATACACATCATCCATTCGCTTATAATGGCAAATATGGGATACAGATATGTTGCTGAGAAAAACAAGAAATGTGGTCATTTTAATGACCTTGTCTTCGTTAATCGTCTGTAGTGCCATGACCAACTACCTTGATCCAAACCAGCCCCAATACCGCGCGGATTATGCTATTGAGAAACCAATGGCTCCAGACCAACTCCGCATCATCTCTTTCAATATCCAGTACAGTGAAAATATATCCGCCGCGATAATGGATTTTGCTGAAATTGAAGACTTGAATAATCCCGATATTATTCTGTTGCAGGAAATGGATGAAGTCGGCGTTGACCGAATCGCCAAAACGCTCGATTTAAACTATATTTATTACCCCGCTTCTCTCCATGCTCACCACCACCGCAATTTTGGTAACGCCATTCTGGCACGTTGGTCAATTACGGATCACGAAAAAGTTATCCTACCGCATGCAAATCCAAAAAACCAACAAAGACGAATTGCGGTAAAAGCCCGATTGGATATTAATGGCATCAATGTCCTGGCTTATAGCATCCATACCGAAACTTTTTGGCTGCGCAGTTGGAAGCGCTTTGACCAGGTCGATACAATCTTAATTGATGTCGAACAGAGCTGCCGTAAAGAAAGCTGCGCTGTTGTCCTTGTTGGCGGGGATTTTAACTCCCTCACGCCTTCGAGTGTTGCGAAGATCGATAAGAAGTTTTCGCGGAAAGAATTTGAACGCGCAACGGTGGGAGCTGGTTCATCCCTAAAAACCCCCCTGGTTAAGGCTGAATTGGACCATATATACGTCCGCGGCGTAGCTGTAATGAGCAGCGGCAAAGTGACAGACAACACCTCAAGCGACCATTATCCGCTATGGATTGTCACCGCATGGCCACCAGCAGAATGAAAGCATTGATCATATTCTGACTTTTAGGCTGGCGCACGCCCTGGAGATTTATGCGTTGTGGGGAGAAGGATGATACTGGATAACGGCGATGGAATATTCTGTAGATTATGAGCTATCCCAGGGATACGCAATATCTCTTGTTCACACGCTCTTCATCCAACTCAGCAGAGGCCTTTCTTAAGGTGGGCTGTATCGACCCTCATGCTTACCATTCCAAATCTCGTCTGGGACAAAAATATTGGATTTCAGCCCCCAAATCCGAAGAGATTAGCTATCAGGCGAGCAATAAAGGGGCCTAAAAAGATCAATCCTCCAAACAGCATCCATGGAGCGGCGAAGCCCAAGACCACATAGACCAAAAACCATACCCAACCTTTGCCAGGATCTGAGGGCTCTAAAGCGCTCGCATCATCCGCCGATAATTCTTCTTCCACGTCAACGACAAAGGTTCCTGCAATCTTGTCATGCCAACCCTGGCGTTTCTTATCTATAGCTACCCACAGAAATCCTAATGAAAATGGTATAGCGCTGATAATGTAACCAAGATAGCGTAATAGGGCTTTGCTTGTAGTCGGGGGATTTCCATCTGCCGCTACTACCTTTATCCCCATAACAGAATTACCATAGGTCTGACCAGAACGTTTCCAATAGGCAACGAAATAAAGAATAGATACCAGGAACACCGGAACCACTACAAGCAGGTACCCAATGACTGTATCAATCCATTTCGGCTCATCCTTTATGATAAAGCTCCATAACATACCAAGCATGTAAATAAGCACCAACAATAACATCGACACAAGCGTGACAAAGAGTCCGTCAATAAACATCGCCGCTAAACGGCGCCCAAAACCGAATACTTTTAGTGTCGTTTTCTTGGGTTTCTCTTTAAAATCGTGACTTTGCATGGTGTTGGTTCCTCCACTGGAATTATTTTGACGGGTTTTCACACGACGTTTGAGATAAATATTTATCGTAACAAAAATATTATATACGAGAAATTGGTGAAACTCTTGGAACAAGTATATTTGTGAAATAACAGACCACATGGAATGAATAAAATTCTTGAAGCTTTTTTATGTATACTAGTCAAGTTTGACTCCATATATCACTCATCACCAAAGCCAGTGTGCATAAATCAGCAACAATATCAAGGTTGCGATATAGAGCACCAATCACACGCCACTTGCTTATCAGCTATGAAATCGGTATATAATCAAAGACTCAATTTAATCGAATAGGAGAACATTCAGCTAATAATTCGTGTCAGATTTCCGTCTATCTATAAATCATCGATACAAACAGCGACTTCGGGTTTTATTATGTATTTGGCCTGCGGTTGTATTCGCCTGCAACTTACCCGCGCCTGTCATTTACTCACAGAATATCTCTTCCCGCAATCTACGGGAGACTTTACAAGCCCAAGATCACAGTAGCCTGCTCTCCCCAACTCCTCCAGATAAACTTTCCGATGCCGATTTCACGGAAGTACCCGCCCAAACACAAGCCCCTTTCTCATGGTCAGCTCCCGAACCAAATCAGCTGCCTTCTACAGGCTACTGGGAATATACTACCCAGTCCGGAGACACATTGAACGCACTAGCTTTGCGGTTTGAAATTGATCCAGCCGAGATAATTACCACCGTTGATTTGCCAGTAAGGGGTTTAATTCCTGCCGATATCCCTCTGAGCATCCGAAACACTATTGAGGATCCGCCTTTAGCAGTTGCACTTCTTCCAGAAAGCGAGGTTGTCTATTCACCATCCGCTAAGGATTTCGATATCGCCGCTTACATCCAAGAGCAAGGAGGTTTTTTAAGTACATTTCAGGAACAGGTAAATGGAGAGATCATAAGCGGGGCCGAGATTGTAGAACGAGTAGCGTCCGATTTCTCGATCAACCCACGTCTCCTGCTCGCCTTTTTGGAGTATCGTAGTGGCTGGGTCCTAACCAGATCAGTTGAACATAGTACTGAGGATTACCCCTTGGGATTTCATGTTCCAGATTATCGCGGCCTATATTATGAACTGGGATTTGCTGCCTCAAAATTGAATATTGGCTACTATGGTTGGCGATCAGGAGAATTGACAGAGTTGACTTTTCTA
>JBFENN010000051.1:0-20152 GCA_041551115.1 Anaerolineales bacterium | reverse complement strand
GGTGGAATTCTCCCGGATAGCTTGTTGTTGCTAAGGAACAAACCCCGTAAATTACCAAGCTTACCAAGCTCCGGGGGGATCGAGCCCGACAGCTCATTACCACGCAGCAGCAGCTCTTCCAATTCAGTCAGATTGCCAAGCTCCGGTGGAATCTCGCCGCTGAGATTGTTGCTATCTAAATCTAACTTCTTCAGTGAGTCGAGGTGGCCAAATTCAGCAGGAATGCTGCCTGACAAATCATTGTCATGAAGGATCAATACTTCAAGATGTTTCAACTGCCCGTATTCGGGAGGTATCTCACCACCTAGGTGGTTGAAATAGAGGGACAACATTCTCAACTGGGGAAGTGCGGTTAATGAGGGCGGAAGAGATCCACTGAGTTCGTTATAGTTCAGGCTGATAGTAGAGACATGACCACCATCGCATCCCACTCCGTGCCAAGCGCAAGGGTTCCTATCCTCATGCCAACTGCGCTTATCCTTCCAATTATCGCCATTGGTCGCGTCGTAGAAATCAATCAAAGCCCGACATTCGGATCTAGGTATCTGGACGACCCTTGCGCAAGGATCGAGATCCTCACTACAAGCAGCCAGGGTCAGTGCAAGGGCAACAAGGCCCATGAGAGCTGCGCTTTTCATCTATCCCTTCTTATGGCATACCTCATGGATTTGACTTCTGGAGGTATGAGCTGCCGGCATATCATTGACGACGTACGTGACCAACTCATTATGGATTTAGGAAAGCAAAGTTTTTTTCATCCTAACACACGCTAACGACCCATGCATCATCTGACGCACACATTCCCAACCCTCGGCTTGATAGAAAGGTACTGCTGTTAAGCTCGCGTCTAGCCATAGTTCATCTACGCCATAAGATTGAACATCTTCATAGACCTTTTGCATCAGCTTTGTGGCTATGCCTTGCCGTACATGGTCAGGATGTACAAAAATCGAACATAACTCTTTGGATGCTGGATTCCAACGCACATACCCAACCATTTTTCCATCCATTTCGGCGATGAAGGATCGATGGATCATGAGACGCTGTCGATATTTCTCGAGTGGGTGTTCATTGACCCAAACTTCAAGTTGTTCAATCTCATAATCGGCACTGCACAACTCAAGAACAGAACGATGATGAAGATTTTTCATTTCTTCTGCATCATTAACAATAGCTTCACGGATCATCATTTTGACATGCTCGTTGAAAACACTTTATCTACACATTCTCTATATGGAAACCTAACTGGTTGATAACCGGAGACCTAAAGGTCAACTCTCTTTGCTATCATCATTGACATACAATTTTCGGACGTGAACTTGATATCGTTCGCTATACAAATATTATCACCATTCATCCAAGGATGAGATATTTTTGGTCCACAGATACCATATTGATTTGTAGTTCACTTTGAACTCTCAAGCTAAGAAAGTAGATCTCATTTTCTAGAGGGGAGGTTATGCCAGGAACGACACTGCCATCAGCAACCGATAATAGGAAATGTAACTTTTAATAGTACATTTTTATTTTTCGTCTATAATATTGTACGCGCGACATCATGCGATCCCCTTTTATACAGCGCGCAAGCAGACGCAAACATCATCCAGATATTTATTTTGCTCTAACTTATGCGTTAACAAACATTACCTAGACCTTTTGCCCAGATTGAGGAGGTAGTTTGTCCAAAGAAAAAGTTTTGGAAACCATGGGGCTCATCATCAATTCCTTTTCCATCGTGGGATTCTTTTTCCTGTCGTTTACCTTTGAATCCCCATTTTCCTGGCACTTCTTCAATTATGCTGGTTTGATTCTGTTCACTGCAGGAATCTTATTGATCGTTATGTCAACTTATACACTGTTCAGAAACCACGGCAAAAAGCTGATCGATTGGGGAGTTTACAGATTCGTACAGCACCCGATGTATGTGGGAGCGATGATGCTATACCTGTCGTGGACATTGCTCTTACCGGAGTGGTATACACTGCTTCTGTCCTTTGGAAATATCGCCATCGTCTACTGGTTTATCTTTCAAGAAGACCGCAAGAATGTTAAGCTCTTCGGCAGCACATACGAAGCCTATCGTGAGCGGGTACCCCGGGCAAACATTCTGTCAGGAATCTGCCAATCGCTATGGAGGGAGTAAGAGAGATACCTTATTGAAGTTTGTATTTGGTGGTGAGACATTTACCGAGAAGTATGAAGGAACGAATGGCTAACACCTGCCATCGTTCATCACACATGGAATGGTTGGGATAAGTATCGTGATGAGCTGTTGTGCTTGCATATTCTTGTTCAGAATGCAAATCATTTTTTGTCTGCTTGACCAGGCGAGTTTGTGGTTGCCATCCAATACTTCATTCCATGAATAGCGGGAATTTCTGGATCTGGATAGATGCCCTATCCAGATAAGCTATACGCATATCGCGATTTGTGCCTGGTTTATCACTGGGCGCGATTACTGACTGACTACATCTTGGAATCATGACACATTGTTTTGGGGCAAAGATGTGCGTTAATACCTAATGAAATTGTATCTACATATGTTTTCAACTATAATAATGGTTGTACAGCGCCTGAATCCATTAAATGACAGAGCAAATAGATGGCAATAAAAACGCGGGAAAGAACTCAAATCATGGTCCAAAATTAAGGAGGCGTTATGGCAGAAACTTCTGGTTGCGCCCGTTTAACCGGCGCGGTATCAAGCAATCAACCTGATTCGACCGAATCTGATCCACCCGCAATTATGGAACCTAAGGAGACTGTTATGACCGCTCGTGTGGGGCAAGCAGCCCCCGATTTCACTGCTCCGGCATACTACAAGGGAGGTTTCACCACTGTCAAGCTGTCAGATTTTGCAGGCAAATGGGTACTGCTATGCTTCTACCCGGGTGACTTCACCTATGTTTGAGCGACGGAAGTATCGGCGGTCGCCGATAAATATTCGGTACTACAAGAGCTGGGTGTAGAAGTCATTTCAGTCAGCGTCGACAGTCACTTTGTGCATAAGATGTGGAACGACCATGAATTGAGCAAGATGGTCAAGGGCGGCGTGCCCTTCCACATGGCATCGGATCAGGCTGGGAATGTGGGCCGTGCCTATGGGGTGTGGGATGTAGACCAAGGCATCGAACTGCGCGGTCGCTTCATTATCGACCCAGATGGCGTGATCCAAGCCATGGAAGTACTTACTCCTCCGGTCGGGAGACGCTTCGCTGAATCCGTAAGGCAGATACAGGCCTTCCAGCACGTGCGCGCTACGGGCGGCATAGAAGCAACCCCTGCCGGCTGGGAGCCTGGCAAGTTAACGCTCAATCCAGGTCCTGACCTGGTTGGCAAAGTATGGGAGGTCTGGAAGCCAGATATGGAATAATTTCTGGTCAGCAAAGATATACGTTGTTGGAATTCTCACAGCTTTAACACGGCTGATGGTACTGCACATAGCTGTGCCCTAAAAAAGCTATCCCCTAATTGCCAGAATGTATAGGCAAACGGAATCGCGGTTTTGCTGCTAATGGGCACAGCTATTTGATTCCGGCAGTCATCTGAATGGGGGATATAAAGGATGGACAAAATAGGCAGCCCCCAATTTGGCAAGAGACAGCTCGTACAGCGAGAGCTAATGCTCTCAGCGATCTCGGTTTCAGATTGTTTTTCGGCAGGCAGCTGCTACGAATGGCTGCCTACCCAATATGGCTGAGTGCTGCTACCGGTTGATCTGTTTTGGACTGGAGATGGTTGGTAGATAGTTTATTGGGGGAAACACTGCGCTTATTTGTAAAAAGCGGACTGCTTCATGGATGGATTTATCCATACATTTGACATGCGGAGCGATTTTTGCTATTGTATAAATGACAATGAGGTAATCCCTCATTCTCTCTCTCCTGAGCCCGCGCCCCACAAATAATGATCCCCTCGCGTGGGCTCTTCATTTGCTTTTCCTTCAAAATCATACCAATCCAAACCGCCCATGCGCTCTTGGAAGAATGCCTTGAGAAAAGCAGGGTGAAGTCGACCTACACTACTTCGATGCAGTTTGTGTGATTGGTGAGCTTAGAATATTGAACCAGTTATGATGATGCAGATTTGGTTTATGGATCTCATTTCGGACAACCTACATATTCGCCCTTAGCTTCATCATATAATCGAATTCGCATCAGTTTACGAGTATCCCTAAGCGTGATCGGTCTCACTGCTAACTCAGGTTTTTCTCTAGAGAAGGTTGGAAGGTGATAGTTGGGCACCAAGTGCGACAAGTGATGCAGATGGTGAAAGCCGATATTTCCCGTGAAGTAGCGCAAAACTTCTGGCAACTGGTAATAGGAGCTACCTTGCATACATGCTTTCAAGTAATCCCACTCATTATCTCGAGCCCAATAAGCACCTGGGAATTGATGTTGGATATAAAAAAGCCAAACACCAATGGATGACGCTACCATCATCACTGGGATTTGAATAAGCACGTAAGCTTTCCAGCCGATTAACAAGCTGATTGAAAGGCCAATAAGAACTAGGGCCATATCAGTTAGCAATATACTCTTCCGATCTTTGGGATCCATGCCGGGAAACGGAATCCTTTGGGCAATGATCATATTGAGCCAAGCGCCAACTGTAAAGAGTACCAGCGGATATCGATAAACTCTATAGGCGAGCTTTTTACATCCATTTGCTTCATTCCACTCATCGACAGTCATCATCCATACGTCACCATTACCACGATGATCAAGCTTAGCCACTGTAGCATGGTGTTTAGCATGAGCACGTCTCCAAAAATGGTAAGGTGTAAATGTCAATATCCCAGTTATCACACCAAGAATATCATTTGCTAATTTATTTTTTGCACCAAAAAAGCTTTGATGCCCACAATCATGGAAGATAATAAATGTCCGTACAGCAAATCCCCCTGCCAAAATGGTCAGCAGCAGCAGCGGCCAATAGGAAATTCCTAAAACAAAATACATCAATATCATTATCCCAATATACGGAACAACTGATGTCAATATTTGACCGATTGCCTTCGAGTAATCAGGTGCTTGATACTCCCTGACCATCTCTATCCAATTTACTTTTTCAAAACTCTGAACGTACATGTTCATTTTCGCTTCCAACTAGTGTATTCCATTGGGTGAAAGTCCGTATGATAGACGATTTGTCCAACCGATAGCCGCATCGGATTGATGCCTTTGACAGCTCATCCCCACCGACAAAGTTGACACATGGGGGACAGCAACTCCCCGATGCTTTGCTATGGTGTGGATGCTCTCATCACCGATGGTAGATACACAAAATCGGTTGGCAAGCGTGAGGTCAGGCGGTAGACACCGCCGCCATAAACGCTGCCGCGCCCGGGGATGGTATCGAGTGACAAAGCAGATTGTACACTTGCTGAGTTCACTAAGCCACCAGGAGTACCCATATAAATGACAGAGCGTTCGCCATCGGTTGCCGCGGTCAGGATTTCTGGTCGGGGCACACCATCTATAGATACCCAGGTAGCTCCGTCATCGATACTGCGGCACAACCCTGTTTCACACCCGGTGTAAAGGCTGTAGAGAAGCTGGGCGGGTAAAGGTGGGGCTATGAGCAGATCGTCTCCAAGGAAATCGTACGTGAGGGGCTGCCATGTTGCCCCAGCATCCTCAGAAACCCACAATTCTACTTCCGGGTTGTCCGGATTGGCAAACGATTGAGTGCGGAGGTAGACTTTATTGGGCACATTTGGATGAACAGCGATTGCAGAGACAGTGATTGGGGGTTGCACATCTGCGACCGGGACCTGCTCCCAGTTATCACCACCGTCTGTGCTGCGCCATAAACCTGTGTCATAGGTTGCCGCATAGATCAGGTTGGGATTGAAAGCATCGTAAGCCATTTCGTTGATCCGCTTGACGGGCTGAGGTGGTTCAATGTATTCCCAACTGGCTCCGTAATTGTCACTGCGAAAGAAAATGCCCACATAATTACGATCCCACTCGTCTGAACTGAGCGAAGCTCCCACCAGAACTCGACCGGGCGTATGCGGCGAAGGTTTAATTGCAAAGGATCCACAATACCAACCTGCATATGCAGGGGGCAGAGCAGCTGTAACTAGATTCCAGGTTGCCCCGCGATCAGGGCTAATGTCGATGCAAAATTCACCTGGGCATTCAGCGGTCAAATAAAGCTGTGCACTATCAAATTGATCCACTGCCAGGTCACTACCGAATGGATAGCTGCCATAACCATGGTCGAGCGGGTACCAGTCATTACCGCCATTATAGCTGGCAAAAATACCCTGATGCGTATCAACATAAACAATGTTCGGATCATCCGGCGCAACCACTAGAGCATGAGGCATCATAGCTGCTAAACCATCATTTACTGCTTGCCAATTTGTGCCGCCATCGGAACTTTTTGCAATGCCAAAATCGGTGCCAACATAAATTTCCTGGGGATTATCCGCCGAAATCGCAATTGCGCTTGCCTCCCCTTTTGGTCCGTCTAGTGCATTCCAGGTTGTACCACTATTCATAGAAGAATATACGCTTATCGACGCTAACCAAACCGATCCAGGTAAGAAGGTCATTTGGGCATGGATGGTACCACCTTGGGGTTGTACATTTAGATTGAGGGTTGTCCAGTCCTTCAAATTTGTACTGCGATACAGATAGCCGCGACCTTCAGCCTCCGATTTTGTTATCGCCCATGCTTCCAGCTCTTCTTCAAAGGGGTTGAAATAAAGCCGGGTGACGGTGCCGGTTAGCTGCGTTGTCTGGATCCAGCTGTCACTGCTATCGGTAGAATAGAACAAATGACCATCCTGTGTTCCGGCTAATAAAAATTCTGGTTGATTTGGATGAATGGCAAGTGCTCGCACATCCAAATCGCTCAATCCGGTGTTGTGGGCGCTCCAGGTATCCCCATAGTCCGTTGAATAGAAAACACCGTCTCCGCAGCCTCCCATACCGACGTAGACCACCCCGGCAAGGGATGGGTGAGCAACAGGATATAAGAAGCAGCCGTTTTGAGAGGGGGGTCCTGAGATCTCCCATGAGATACCATTATCCATTGAACGGTAAAGCATATTACTGGCGGTTCCGTAATATAGAACATCGGGATCCTGAGAATCGAAATCTAGATGGATCGGCCAATCACTTTCATAGACAGCAAGTGGTTCCCAAGTTCCCGCAGCATCCTCACTAATGAACAACCCGACCCCAAACATAGTGGCATAGATACTGGAAGGATCGTCAGGTTTCAAAGCAAGCTGCACGGACTGGCCACCATAGGGCCCTCCTGTGACATATTCACCGACCGCATCAGTCACGGTGAAGGCGTCAGCTAAACTATTGAATTCTCCATCGGGGTTTTCGACAGAGAGGGTATAGACGCCGGGTTCAAGCCCCCAGAGGACGGTGGCACTCAGGGTGGTGGAATTTACCAAACTCACTTCTGCTAACGTTCTATCCCCCAGGTAGACGATCGGCGCGGTGATCACTTCTGTACCCAGAAGGGTGGCAGTAAAGCCGGTTCCGTGGATCAGAATGGGCGTGTCGATATCATTAGGCGCGGTATCGGGTTGTACTGCGCTCACTGTCAGGGAGAGCGGGGCGGCAAGCGCCGGAGAGGAAATTCTGGAGCTGATGTCTCCTATCAACCATAGTACTATAATCAGCGCTGTGATCGCGCTCGCTATCGGGATCGTAATTGCAAACCATCGCTTGTTCATCATCCATCTCCTTGTAAATGCTGCACTGAATGCGGTGATCAACAAATTCTAATTGCTATATTTCCCCATAGACGCATTTTCAAAACATAGAAGGGGCAAAATAATGAATTCTAATAAACTCAATAGAGTCCGCGCTATCCTTTTATGGAAACAGTACTCTACGAATACGAAACAAGGATATCAATTTGGATCAATAACAAACCATTCCTTTGCATGGTATAGAACAACCAAGAGGTCTGGGGAGCATCCCACTATCCATTCTGAGGTCATGTAACACAGTTATCATCGATTGACCTCCTGATCATTGCTACTTGAGTAGTAATTAACAACCACTCACAATTGTGTGAATTGAACTAGGTCATTGGATTCATTATGATGGTATGCGTTTGCTCACGTGAAAGGTGTGAACTGTAAGAGGCTGGAATAATATATCACAATTTAGCTTTGATAGACTGACATAACTGCACAACGAAATATGGAAGTTATTTTGGTTTACCTGGATATTGGATCTGCTATCTGCTGATAAATGATTTGACCTCACCGAAACCGCAGTTGTTGGGTAATGGCAATTATTTTGAGATCGCTCAATAAATAATAATAGCGATTTATTTGAAGTAAGTGGAATTGTGGCACAAGGTAATTACGGATGAGAGACGAGCATGGCGCCCCAGAGGATGCTGACGGTCAATGGCTGCCTAAGATGAGCATAATGGCAGGTAGATCGAAGACCCATTGACAATGACCGTTGCGTGCCGTGATAACTCATTCCCCTGACCGTCATCGATCAGGGCAGTGTTGACAATAAGCTGCGAGCCAACGATCTGGTCACTCACGGTCACGTCAAACTGAACCACAACCGGGTCAGCTGCAGACACATCACCAGCCCAGGTGACCACACCTCCAGTCTCATCCGCCGTACCCGAAGAGAAAATCAAATTCCCAGCGTATGTCACATCAGCAGGCAAGGTATCGGTCATGCTGACATTTTCCAGCAATGGGCCAGGATTACGCAACTCGATGGTATAAGTCAGCATCTCACCAGAGGCTGGAACGGGGTTACTGACCTGTTTGGTGGAGGTCTCCAAAGACCCTGGTTTAAAAACACCAGTACGCAGGTAACTCCCACGGCCGGTGCCCCATTGGATACGAGCGTCGGCAGTACCTGGCAGATCGTAGGCCACAAACCCAGAATGGGCGGTGTTCAGCACCACTTCCAGATCAGGATCTGCGTCAATGTTCGCTAGCGTGGGGGCAGCCAACGCCCCGTTCCAGTTTGGGCTGCCGTAAGCAGCGGGCAAATCGATCTCATGCAGGGGATTGCCCAAATCATCCAGGATGTGCAGCTTGCCCGTGCGGTCAGTCCCCTTCTGCACCCAGGAGGCAAAGATCACTTCAGCGTATCAATTGGCATCCAGGTCAGCGACTACGGGTTCAGAGGCGAAGCGGTAGATGTCCTCAGCGGAATTGTAGATGGCGTAGGGCCAATTGCCGTGCTCGGTTTTATCCAACCAGAAGGCGTGCATACGCCCATCGTAAGAGGGGTAGAGAATCTCCAAATTGCCATCGCCATCCAGATCTACCGTAACCGGGTTGGGCTGCACGTTCTCTATGACGTTGTAGTCCTGAGTTAACGGTGCACCAGTATCTAGCGGAGGTTTGGTCCAATCGAACCCAGTCGAGTTGAACCGTGAACGGTCAAGATTCAGAATATACGGAGTATTATATAAATCGGTATAGGGGCTGGTATTGCAGTTGTGGACATTACCAATGACGACCACTTCATTGGTCCCGTCCCCGTTTACATCCACAATGTTGGCCGGACCGTTGGCAAAGTTCGCCCTGGCGGTGGGTTCGGTATAGCAAGGACCCCAGCCGCGGATTTCGTATTCGAGGTCGATGTAGGCTGGGACTTCGCCCCAGTAATCCATATCGTGACCTGGCTGGTCGTGATACATCGCGTGGGTTGGCAGTGCCCGGCCATCCGGCTCGTATGCACAGATGGTAATGGTATCGGAAGGGACGATCACTTCCAATTCACCATCAGCGTCCAAATCACCCAACCCAATATTGTCGTTGTACAAACCGGCCGCGGAGCCTTCGGTGTCGGTCACCTGCGGCCAGCCAGGGCGGATACCCCCGGTGTGTTCCAAGACCCAAACATTGACCTTATCCAAACGAGCCTGCCCTACGGCGATCTCCATATCACCATCGCCATCGAGATCATCGACAGCCAGGGAGCGAAATTCGTTACTAGCAGGGTTTTGAGGCCAACCCGGTTCAAATTTCCCCTGGTGGTTGTAAACGGCTACACTCCCACCACCCCTGGCGATAACGACCTCTACGTCCCCATCTCCAGTTAGATCGGTGACGACTACACCTGGCCAGGCGCGGCTCCCCGCTGATTCCCCTGTCCATTGGGGCGAACCGTCTTCGCCGTTGAGGGCAAAAAGCGTATATGCCGCCCCGATGACCTCCATAGCCCCATCTCCATCCAAATCAGCGACGGCGGGAGATGAATACCAGCCGGTTTCGCACCAGGAAGCATAACAACCGCCATACTGCCACTTGAGGACAGGGGCCTGGATGGATTGCGCGTACGCAGCGGACGGGTGTGGAGTCAAACCTACGGACAGCAACAGAAAAACCGCAAGCAATATAACGGAAAATAATATGTTCCTCAAGAATAATCCTCCAATAGGATCACGAGAGATAAAATCAATAGCTACTGGTGATACTCATTGCCATGAAGGTAATGGACTGGCAGCCTGCAGTGTAGCACTGACCCCATGCTGGTGATACCTTCACACCTGACTATTTTAAGTAGAAAGAGATTGATTGGCTCGAAATACCCTCCAGGGTGAGGCGGTCAAAATTAATTATTCAAGTGCAGAATAAACGCCCGACCCTCCCCTGCCTGCGTGTTTCCTTCCTCCAATGGAAAGGTCAGGTCAACCATAGACGTACCTGACCATGGATAATCTCCTGAAAACCCTTCCGCCCTCACTTCGAGCAATTGTTCTCCACTCATCTCAACTGCCATATTTAGCACTTCACTTCCAGCATCACCCCCACATTGACCGTCAATTGTGGTGTCCATTGCTAAACTGACGGTATAGGTACCCCACTCCTCCGTGAGAACTTCTTGATACGATATCGGACCGCCTCCCTGGACCAGATATGTTCTCCCCGCAGCCTGGACGGAAAATGGAATCTCACCAACAGCAAATGGCTCCAAACCAGCTGCTTCTGCTGGTCCTACCAGAACTTGAATCTCAAGCGTCCCACTCAAGCCATCACAACGACTTTCGAGCTTGGGAGAGGGTGTAATTGCATGAGGAATTATGATCGTTGGCGTTGGAGATGGTGTTGGTGTCGATGTTGGACTCATACCAGGCGCAGAGAAAAGACTGCAAGCCATCGTGAAAATCACAAGACTTAGAATCGATAACTTTACCCATCCATGACTTAAATTGCGTTTCATTTTGGTTCTCCTATCTTATTATTGATGAAATCCTGGTAATGTACTTTCAATTGTCCACGGCATCCTACTATGGGAACAATTGGATCAATATACCCGACGCGTATCGACCGTTGATCTAGATATGCAGCTCGCCCGACTTCATTTAGCGGTAATTTGCGGTTAGACTAGTACAACTCACGAGAAAACACCTCCTATGCCGCCTAACGTTTGCATAACCTGCCGCTGCGGTGCAAACCCGATAGCCTCATTGCTACAACTGAAATACTCATAATCGCACTGCATCCCCGGTCGCCTCCAGCAAGTGGTTATGCGGCCCTCCTCACAGAAGCTAGAGTGTCAGATGGTTTCCCGCTGGTCAGGTGTAATCCGTTGCTTTCCTTCAGATTTGTTCCGTGCTATCGCTATCACTACCAGCGGCACCAATCCGGCGATTGACAACCACGCAAACCAATCGCCCAATAGACTGTACACTGTTTCACGGCCTTCCGTTGGCAGGTCTGCATAAATGATGGACTGATCAGTGAGAAAGTAGTTGGACAGAACCAGCGGGCGCCCCTGGTAATCAACGGTTATCGAAAGGCTCTCCCTGGCCACTCGAAACATCGCAAAGCCGTTTTCGATGGCCCGGAAAGCCGTGCCATAAGACCAGAAATATTCAGCACCCTGAAAATCCCACGCGGGGACAAGCAAAATGTCTGCACCACTCCGACAGTCCACACGCTTTTCAAAATTCCACATATGGACCATCGCCTCCAAATCACCCAGCGTGCGAGGTCGGCTGCAGCAAATTGTTAGGAGACAAACTGCAGCAAGGAATCGCCCAATTCAATGATCTTTTTGAATCGTTGAAGAAATCGGGCAACGGGAGTTCCATCAATGTTGTCATGGTCGATACTTTCTTGAAGGTATAGATGGTCTTGTTCTTCTGAACCTTGGGAAGCGGCGATTGGCGATTGATCATTCCACCCACAGTGACGTTAAGCGTGTGGGTCGCAAAGGGTTTTCCCCACCCTTCACCTGCGCCAAAAAGCCCTACTTTGGTCAACATGACCGTGCCACCATTCTTTTTCATTACATGTGGGAATCGATCCATGATTCGGAAGAACGATCCTCGAATGAAGGCTAGGAACATCATAAAAAGTCTCATGAGGGGGAAAATCCCTGTTTGTTCAGGTTCGCTGGACTGTGCCTGCTTATTTTCGTGGTGTATCTGAAGTATGGATATTTGATTGCAGAATGAAGGACAATTGGTATTACCTGCTTCTTGTCTCCGACGCCCCGCTCAACCGGGGTACTGATGTCCACGTTGGTAAACAGAATCAGGTGATTTTTCCAATCGTAATAGATACGCATGTGCTTATTTTTATCAACAGCTTCCGCCAAGCGGTAGACCAAATAGCCCGTGAATGCTAGCGTTTCCCGCTCCTCGCCCGGTATTGGCGGCTTGGGTCACGAGGTTCAGTAACATCAATTTCAAAAATCGCGTGAGTCATGTGTTTTCTACTGGCAAGCTCAAGAATGCCAATCGTGGCGCTCCACATGGATGGAAAGGGCTTGACTTCATATCCCTTATTGTACATTCCCATATCCTTGAATTGTCAATAAAGCGCTAGAAACCAATTTGTGCTCGCCTCCTACCGATGGCATTACCTGCCTGTGTTTTGGCTTCGGATGCTGCTCATTCAGAGCCAAAGAACGCATTTAGCCCCCAGTCCTTACTGTGCAGCAGGTCAGGTTAACACGGGGTTGTGCGGCATTGTGATTTGCAGTAAGCATGATTTTACCCCTCCCCAACAAAGTACAGAAGATTATCTTCTACTAGATACATCAGTGGAGCTACAATGATTTTCGGAAATCGCATGCGAAGCCGCTTTGCTTCACTCTTCACAAATTCTATTTCGCTTCCAATTTCAAACATTGGCGCATAATGCTGAAAATGTTCTTCTCCTCTTTTCTTTTCCCAACCCGCATTTTCTATAAGCCCTTGTACAAATTGCTCTCTTTTTGAGTGTAGATCCACCATACCGCATTGATTATGACCAATTAGCGCCAGTGCTTTTACCCCACCCACTGCGATTGCATATGATACTTTGAACTCACTATATCGCAAATTTGCTCCCCCCGACCGGAGAATATATGCAAAATTATTCGGCAAACGCAGTCGCTTGCGATTGTCCATGCACATCCCAATCAATAGAGCGGCTTTGTAGTATTCATCCAACGGACGCCCCAAATTGTGGTATTCCAACAATGCACCTATTGGCGTATTTTGATACTCTGGTTTAATATCTTCTATTTTCCTTACTGCTTCTAGTTGTTCCATTGTGTTCGATATTACAATCTTTAATTATCACTTTTTTTCCGCACAACGGTTTGCCTTACTTGCTGGGGGCAGGTGTGGAAAATGTTTATTAGAGCGGTAACTGCTCAAGCCAGGATCAACTCAATTTATCGGGGCGAATCCCACCAGTTATGTGTACGCTGTGTCAGCGCGCTTTTACGTCTTACTCAGGAGCCAAGCGTGAACATCAGGAACGCGGTGTGCGGAAAGAGTAAGGTGACCTTCTTCGGGTAAGAGGTGGGCATCAACATTAGGGATGTTATTGGCTAGCCACTCACCATGAGAGTACGGCACCATTTTATCTTGTTCGCCTTGCATGAGCATTACTGGAATCCCAATCTCGCTTAGCTCGAAACCCCACGGTTTAATGAAAGAGAGGTCATCATCAATCCAGCCTGCTCGACTTACGTGGATGCCTTCGCGGATGCAATCAAGTAGGTATTCAGCGAGATCTTCTGTAAGCACAGCAGCGTCAACAGGGCTTAGAATCGAACGAAATGCCTCGACAATAGATGCAGGTGTGGAATTCAACATACCTGGGGTTTCTGACTCTACAAGCTGCTCGAGAGCATTTCTGCTTTTGAGTGCGGCACCAAATTCTTCAATATTGCCTTCTCCCATACCGGCAAACCAATCTAACCCTTCAGCTTGGTATGGCGCTGGCGATGCAAGTACCGCCGCTGCTACTACGAGATTAGGTAATAATGCTGCGCAAGCTAGAGCGTGTGGACCGCCTCCTGATACTCCCCAAACAGATAGTCGATCCAACTTAAGCTCCTTTGCAATCGCGGCAACATCATCGACTGCGCTTGCTACCGTGCGTTCTGGTTGGGGAGTAGAACCTCCATAACCAGGACGGTCGTAACTGATTAGGCGGATGCCACGCGACTCTGCATCTTTTATCCAGGGGCGATGTAAGAGTCTCGAGCCAGGCGTCCCGTTATGTACAAGAATCGGTGCTCCATCAGGTTGACCCGCCTCGATAATCTGAATCTTGCGACCCATTTCTGTTGAAATAATTTGACTTTTGGTGTTCATAAAATTCTCCTAATGTATGCGGGTCAACGAGAGCGTAACCTACCTGCGTTTTGGCTGCGGATACTGTTTAATTTGAGCCAAAGATTGCTTCTAGCGCGCCGTTATCTGCTGCGCAGCAGGTCAGGTCATCACGGGGTTAGGCAGAACGCAATCGACAACTCTTTACGACCTACTCAACTTCTTTTGGATTCCTTCTGATGCAATTTCGACCGCACTTGCCACAACTTGAGTACATGCGTCCGGGCCTCCTGATTGGGCATATTCAATCGCTTCAAAGCGATCAGCGAGATCGAAGCTTCGCCCAAGTTTTTCGTGGAGAATGGCACCACAAGCTGTACTACCGTTCTCTTCTTCGAAACGACCACAAAATCTACGCGCAGCAGGAAGCGATCCCAGATAACCCTTCCAGTCCGATAAATCGTCTCTCCCGTAGACAAGGCCAAGTGCCATTAATGAACCAGTGACTGCTCCACAAGTTTCTCCTCGAAGTGCAAGCCCAGGAAACGGTGTCAGGGCTTTCAGTATTTGTGCCCCTTCTAGATTATGTTCTTCGCATAGTATTGCAAAGGATGTTTGGGCACAATTGCCCGACACCAGAAGAAGATCCTTAACTCTTTGCGAGATGTTGGATTGCTTTATTTCGCCTGACAATTCATTCGAATTAGTACTCATGTGATACTCCTTTGGATAACATGATGACCTTAGATGGCTAATTCACCATTAGCTATTGGAATATTCCTCCAAGAATTTTTTCCTTTTCTTGATGTGAGACAGGCAGTGAAAAAATACGTGATAACATCCTGTCTTGGGTTGCATTTACATAGGGGCCATCAGTGCCGTACAGACACTTTTCATGCCCCAACTGTGTAATTATTTGAGACAGAATTCTTTCATCAACGTATACCGGGTTGGAGAGATCGACGAAATTAATTTCTCTGTTTGTCAAGTAGTTCCAAATTTCCCGATAAAGTGGTACAGCTGCATGGGCATAGATAATCTTCAGTTTGGGTTGGCGTTCCGGAAGAAAACGAAAATCACATTGTTCACGCCTGCTTCCCAGGTGTAACAAAATCGGCAAACCCATTTCTTCACACAGGGCTGCAATATCATCAAGTAAGGCTATGGAATAGCTATGCCAGAAGGGTTGCTTTAAGTCCAATCCAACCTTTCTTTCCAAGCCAACGCTCTACTTCTTTCACTGGATCAGAAACTTTGGGATTGACGAATATCCAACCAGAAAAATAATCAGGGAATGCTTGGATATCCTTATCTACGTACTCATTGTCAGGGTTATGATAAAGGAGATGCTTCGTTCCCAGTGCTGAGACTTACCCATTCGATGTAACCGTTGAGTTCTACAGAAGTAATCTCATAAAACGTGATTTACTCATCAGCATCCAAGGTAGCAATTCGCCCGCCTTTTTCGGCAGATCCTTCAAGTGAAAAGGGCCATTTATTCTCGGGATGAGGTCAACATCATTCTGCTGCATCTGGTCAAGCAGTGCAGTGACGGTTGTCAATTGTTCTTCCAGATGATAATGGGCATCGATAATTCTTTTCACATGTCTACTTTCATTCACAAGCTGTCTTAAAATTGATCAATACCCCTGCAATGATTATTCAATTGTTTGAGTTCGTTATTCTGCTAAACTCGTTATTGGGACGTCTTAGCACACTCGGACTTATTGGTTACCAGCAGCCAATTTTTGTTGGTTCGCCAAGATTAGTAATGGGTTACATTACTGAGATTAGTGTATCACAAAAAAGTATCGTAGATTGACCAACGGCACAAAAAGCTTCTCGACCTGGTTCGTGACGCGTTCTCCTGAAGCATTAGACCTACCGCACGGGACAATCTTACATAGATTGAGTTGTATCCTCTTTCACGAAAAGACCCATCCCAAGGATGGGAGAAAAAAACATATGCCTAGTACATGATGGTGCTCAGGTGTAGAATATTGAGTCACGTGTAACGCAATGGCGTGATAGAAGCACAACTCATTTGAATTGATCTATAATTCATGCGACAGAATACAACCACATTCATCAATAACACTGGGGACCTGGAAGGAGCCAACAATGCCGTTAACAATCACGAAGATCCCACTGGCACTGCCCTTTCGGATGGGTGCGGTCAACTGCTTCCTGCTGGAAGGGGAAGCGGGGGCGATTCTGATCGATACAGGAGTGGCGAACCAGCGGGAGGAGTTGGTTGAACGGCTAACCGCGGCGGGTTGTAAGCCAGGGACGCTGAAACTGATCGCGATCACGCACGGCGACTTCGACCACACCGGCAACGCGGCCAGCCTGCGAGCGCGATACGGAGCGCCGATAGGGATGCACGCCGGCGACGCGGGAATGGCCAGCCAGGGGGATATGTTCTACAACCGCAAATCGGGCAACCCGGTGTTGAGATGGCTGGCACCGTTCTGGGCTGGTTTCAAGAAGGCAGATCGGTTTGAGGTGGATATCCCGCTGGCGGATGGCAATACGCTGGATGCTTACGGAATCACGGCGCAGGTGATCGAGATACCAGGTCATTCAAGCGGATCGATTGGTATCTTGACAGCTGCGGGAGAGCTGTTCAGCGGCGACCTGTTCGAGAACTCGGAAAAACCTGGCTTCGGCTCGATTATGGATGACCCACCGACTGCGCAACAGAGCGCGGAGAAGCTGAACAGCTATGGGATCACTACAGTCTACCCAGGACATGGTGAGCCGTTCCAGTGGGAGGAATTCCAAGCAAGGGGAATAGAAGAGCAGTAAGCAGCATGGGAAACCAAACAATACTGCGATCAAACCAGCCTGGTCGTTAAGGTTCAGCGGCTGGATTTGAAGTGATTTCCTGCGACCAATCACCCATTTGAATACCCAAATTATGGTAAGACGGCTACCCAACCCAGAGGCTACTATCGCTTTGGTATATGAACACATACCTTCGAAATGACGCGAAAAGCAGGAGGGTAACAGTGAACGTCAAATGGGTTTTTGGGGTGATAGGCATCCTGATTGTCTTGGGGTCAAGCGGGTGCAAGGGGCAGGTAAGCGCAAATAACCAGGCGGTGGAAGAGCTGACAAGGGAACCGTACGTAAGCACCTGGCTGGGAGTGAGCAGCGAGGTACCGGCGGATTGGGTACCCTTCTGGCCGGAGGGAACGTTCGTACGGGCAATGCCAAACAGCGACCCGACCTTCCTGACCTTCACGGTCATTCCAGGGATGACGATCGCTGAACTGATACCGGGGATGCTGGCGCACACCGGCATCGAACAGATGCCTGCAAAAACGGGAACGCTGCAAAGTGAGGCTGGCACCTGGGACCTGTATCATTATGAGATCCAGCAAGGATTTCTGCTGGTATACAATCCAGAATATGGAGTGTTAGCCTTTGATGCGGCACTGACACAATCTGGTGCAGATGTGCTGGCAGTAGCAATGGGTTCACCACTTGAAGACCGCGACCAGCTGTATGAGCATGTTTTTATCCCGGCAGTAGAATCTTTCAGACGCCACTCCAATACTGAAGCAAGCGACCCGGGCACGATGACTGAGCATCCCGAACGCGATTACTGGCCAACGGAAGGATGGCGACATTCCACACCGGCAGAACAAGAAATCGATGAAACAATACTGGCGGAGATGGTGGCATATATCAAGGATTATAAAATCCCGCTTAAGTCTGTGGTGGTGGTGCGGAATGGATATGTCGTATTGGATGAAGACTTCAGGCCATTCCGCAGCCTGGACAACCTCAAGTCGGCAACCAAGAGCATCACCTCAGCTTTAGTTGGGATCGCGATCGACCAAGGTTATATCGATGGAGTCAACCAACCGGTGCTGGAGCTGTTCCCAGCCCATCAAGTGGCCAATATTGATACAAACAAAAAAGCGATGACCGTGGAAGATCTGCTGACGATGCAGTCGGGATTGGACTGGCCTGCGGGGCCATGCCCGTGGTTAGATGGTCAGGAGTGCGCTGACTACACCACCCAACAAATGCTGGAGGATGAGGACAGCCTGCAGTTCCTGCTGGACCAACCGGTAACAGCTGAACCGGGGACGAAGTTTGAGTATATTGCTGGCACATCGCATTTACTATCCGCGCTGATCAGCGAGACAAGCGGGATGAGCGCACTGGATTTCGGGTTGGAATACCTCTTCAAACCACTAGGGATCGAGGCAGTAACCTGGAACGAAGATGGTGAGGGGTTAAATCAAGGCTGGACAGACATCGGACTGCTGCCGGAGGACATGGCGAAAATCGGGTTCCTGTATTTGAATGAAGGGAATTGGGACGGGCGACAGATATTGCCCGCCGAGTGGGTGCAAGCCTCAACAGCCGGTCATGCGCAGACAGGCAGCCGCGGCATCCAGTCCCAATACGGCTACCAGTGGTGGGTGAACCCGGAACTGGGTTTCTACGATGCTATGGGTTCTGGTGGGAATTACATCCTAGTTATGCCGAAGAAAGACCTGGTGGTGGTCTTCACTGGCAGTTTAAAAGCCTCTCTCGGTCAGGCTCAGTGGTGGGAGGGAACCCCTGAGGAACTGTTCAGGGTATACGTCCTACCGGCAGTGGATTAAATGAGTCCACAATAGATGCTGGGCATATGCAGTTCATCCTATCCATTACTTAGCAGAAAACTGATGCCACCAATCATCCAAGATAGAGCGGTTTGAACCAGGCCATTGTGTAAAAATTCAAACTAAGGCATCCGCAATAATCGCACCCCCCCTAGGGGTGATTCATGACCAAGCACATTGTCCAAACAAGTACCTTCATGTAGAATAAATATAGAACGTATGATCTATTAGTAAACATTACCTAGATAGCATGCGTTAACAGCATCATTGCCACTGCCCGGATGAACGGGCGCGGCAGACACCTAAACGGCGGGGGTCTGATGATTCACACCTACATGACCAACTACTGGATCAAACTGTACCACGAGATTTTACGCGACCCCAAGATGGGTCAGCTGGACGACCATACCTGGCGAAGGACGATCGAGCTGTTCCTGATTGCAGGGGAATTTAATGACTCTGGACGGCTGCCCCCGATCCCGGACACGGCCTGGCTGCTGCGCACGAGCGAATTGGCAGATAAGTTCTATTTCACCAGTGAGCTGAACCGAGAGGAGTGGAATGTTCTGATCGAATGGTTTGAGCGAGCACAGCGATCGTACCGGGCAGCAAACTTGCGGAAACGCTTCGGGATCTACAGCGCGATGAGCGAAAGCAGCGAGGATAAGGTCAACCGGCGGGAGCCGGCTGGTAAGGAAAGCGGTTAATAAGAAAATGAATGCGGCCAACCAATAAAGTGTGGAAGTGCCGCATTCACTCTGAGAGGGTTGGGGGGGGCAACCCTCACCCACATTATTACACAAAAACGGGGTGGATGTCAAACGCGGGTTGTGCGGTGTCCAGGACATCCTATACACATTATGGGGTTTGGATATGAGAACTTTATAGAGCAATTGATAGAATTGGCTGGAATCCAAGCGATCAAGGATTGGAAGCCATATGAGTCCTGGAGCCCGTATTGATTATAAGACTTTAAGGGAGATCAACCCAGAAGCAGCTCG
>JBFENN010000050.1:0-20406 GCA_041551115.1 Anaerolineales bacterium | reverse complement strand
TGACCATGGTGTGAGCAATGCTTTTGATTTCCCTGGCTTTGTACCCGCATATATCCGCCCCCTATTCTGCGAAGGGAAGGGGCCATTCCGCTGGGTAGCGCTATCAGGAGATCCTGAAGATATCTATGTAACAGATCAAGCGATCATGACCTTGTTTCCCGAAGATGACCACCTCGCTCGCTGGCTGCGGATGGCACGTCGGGAAGTCCCATTTCAAGGACTACCGGCACGGATTTGCTGGTTAGGATATGGTGAAAGAGCTCAAGCCGGTTTGGTTTTTAACAACCTGGTTGCAGAAGGGGTTGTAAAAGCACCAATAGTCATCGGACGGGATCATCTAGATGCCGGCTCTGTTGCCTCTCCGAACCGGGAAACCGAGGGGATGCTAGATGGAACTGATGCAGTCAGTGATTGGGCAATTCTAAATGCCTTGATCAACGCTGTCGGAGGTGCTACCTGGGTATCTTTCCACCACGGTGGTGGTGTAGGGATAGGCTACAGTCAACATGCTGGACAAGTGATTGTCGCCGATGGAACTCCAGAGGCTGCCCGTAGGATAGAGCGGGTATTGACTACTGATCCTGGTATGGGAGTAGTCCGCCATGCAGACGCAGGATATCCCGAAGCGATTATGGCGGCAAAACGACACGGGATAAAAATACCAATGCTGGGTTAGGTCATCGATTAGCGGTAGAATCCCACCATCTTATAACGCTGCCGATCTAAATATACTATGATTGTCAAAGACTAATGATTGTGAAAGTTATCCTATTTGACAATCTAGCACCTTTGCAAGCTCTTCAGCACGGTGGAGTTCATCCAGAGTATTGACATTCCAAAATGCCACCTGGTGGGGGTCATAGCGGTGGACAACTGCCGGATTCACATAAACGACGGATACATTCCCGAACCACGAATCCACTCGCCATCTTCCAGCTTGGAGGGCTTGCTGCACAGCTTGAAGACAGGTGGCGCGCCGGTAGATGGCATGAAAAGGCTCGCTGCCACCAGATGCTTTTGGGACTACGGCGTCGCAATTCTCGGTGCCAAGCAGCTCCATTTGATGGTATAACAATTCGGGACTGACAAACGGCATATCACAAGCGATGACGGCGACATTTGGATAGGTAGCCGCTTCCAGGGCTGTGAATAAACCACCTAGAGCACCACGTCCAGGAATCTTGTCAACTGCCAACCGTATACCCAATCCTTCAAAAGCATCAGGATTATTGGTGGTAACAACCACTTCATTCGCAAGATCCTGAACGCGCTGATATACCCTTTCAATCAAAGTTTGCTCCAGGAATGGGGCTAATGCTTTGTCACGGCCCATCCGGTGCGACTCGCCCCCCGCCTGGATCACCACAGTCAACATAGAAATGATTATAATGGATATAAGTAACCGAAACAATTAGGGTAAAACAGCGGATTCTTGGCACTCTTTGATTTGGACGGGAGCAGATATTCAGAGTGATCTAGTATGACTGGTTTAGACTCGGTGTTAGATCAGCTAACCGCGGAAGGCGAGCTGTATGAGAAAGTAGATGAGCTCACCGTTCGCTGCAATGCATGCGGACACAGATGCTTAATCCGCCCTGACCGTCGCGGGATTTGTAAGGTTCGCTTTAATAAAAACGGGAAATTACTAGTACCTTGGGGATATGTAGCCGCTCTGCAGGTGGATCCAATTGAAAAAAAGCCCTTCAACCACGTACTGCCCGGAAACAACGCACTAACATTTGGTATGCTTGGATGTGACTTCCACTGTGATTACTGTCAAAACCACCTTTCTTCGCAAACTCTACGGGATCCTGCATCAGATATTGCTCTAAACTTGATTCAGCGCGTCTCTGCCGAGCAAATCGTAAAATACGCGTTGCGTACCGGAACTCGTATCATCGCTTCATCTTATAATGAACCGCTGATTACATCAGAATGGTCAGTTGAAATCTTTAAAAAAGCTGCTCAGGTCGGCTTGAGATGCGTGTATATCTCGAATGGAAATGCCACTCCTGAAGTTCTGGAATACCTACGCCCATATCTGAGTGCCTATAAGATTGATCTCAAAACCATGCAAGACAAGCAATACCGGACGCTTGGTGGTGTGCTGTGGAATGTGCTGGATTCCATCCGGCTTGCGAAAGAATTAGGTTTATGGATCGAAGTCGTCACATTGGTTGTGCCAGGATTTAATGACAGCACTGAGGAACTGATGGACGCTGCCCGATTCATTGCCAGCGTTTCACCCGATATCCCCTGGCATGTGACTGCTTTCCATCCTGACTACAAGATGACCCATTCTGGGCGCACACCAAGCAATACGCTCATGCGCGCGGCGGAGATCGGAGAAGAAGCTGGTCTGAACTATGTCTATGCGGGAAACCTCGCCGGACGAGTGAATGAATATGAAAATACTGCCTGTCCGAAATGTAAAACGGTTGTGATCGAACGTTTTGGATACACGATAAAAGGGTATTATCTAACTGCGTCTGGAAAGTGCCCAGATTGTGATGGTGATATTCCAGGTATTTGGACAGAAGAACCACATCAAGTGAAATTGGGCGGGTTTGGTATGCCACGCCATGTGTAACGGCTGTTAGCGCGTCACTTGAGCCCGCACAACAAAACGATCCACTGCACCAAAACGGTACTTGTACTGTTCATCTCCGCGCATAAAATCGAAAGTTTTACGCTTGTTTACATTGCTCCAACGTAATAAATGCGCTAAAAGCACCCATCCGGGAGAGAGAGATGCATATTCAAAATCTAATCCCGAATTGTAGACCCAAATGTGGTTCCCGAAATCGAAGTTTAAATATCCAGCAGCCTTGTGTCCATCAATCTCTATGAATGCGAGTTGCAACCAGTTTGCACGGAATGCTGCTTGCATGATTGCCCTCATCTGGGTACGCATCGCGTCCGTGAGAAAAACCTGTTTTTCATGATCCTGCGCCATGAGATTCAAAAAAATATCGATTTCTTCGTCTAGGTTGTCATCAGAGTCAACGATATACCACTGAATTGATCTCTCACCCGATTCGGCACGCCGCATCTTGCGGCGAATTTCATGACGTTGTTTCTTTTTGATGCCAGCCAAATATTCCTCCCAATCACCGGGAAGTGGGATGAATGGGCAGTGCTGCAGATTTTCCTGAGCATACTTCCAGCCTGCTTTTTCAGCTGAGATTTGCATAGCTTGCAATGTATGTGATCCTTCAAGGATATTGTAGAAGTCCAACAAGTCCCAATCTGGCATGTCTGAGTTAGTAAAACGTTCAAACAATTCATCCACAAAATCATACAGTCTATCAGGACGCACAATTAGATCAAGATAATCCGAGATCTCTACACTTCCTAACAACATGATCGCTGCTTTGGCATCCCCATTCCGCGTATGGAAAAGCGGAGCGATTCCAGCAAGGCTGCCATCCGCTTGACGAGCAGTCACGATGAGCAGATCGCCTTGAGGCCATTCACCACCACCCCTTGATCCCCACCACGTATATAGGTACTCATGTCGCAGGAACGGCACATGACTTGCACTTATTTCCAACAATTCGTTCCATTCTTCGGACAAAACCGCAAAATCTTCGTTTGTACGGATGACATCAAATTTCATGGGTATGCCTTCTCCAGGTCAGCTTCTATAGATTTTCGCATGAGGATCAACCATCATTTCATACCCCAGATGGATTTTACCAGTATAATGACGGGGGTAGTGCTATCCATCTTACCATTCGTGGCTGGTTCGGAAATTGAGGAAAATAAGTACCAGCAATAGAACTGCGGGAAATCAAAATGGACCTTCAACTACTCCCAATCTCTAGAATTGGTGGCATAGATCAAACGACCATTCCAGGGCTTCACACGCCTGAGATACCAAAACGATCTGCACGAGGTCGTCAGGCTGACCGTCTGATTTTATATCTAGAGATAGCAGGTTCAATATCAATTAGTGGGGAACACTCTCAGCAAATGCTCGCTAACCTTGCCAAGGTTTATTACAAGACACCGGGTTCAGTGACAACAGCCATGCGCAAGGTCGCTGAAGCACTAAATGAGAAGATGCTCCAGTTAAATATGAAAAGCCCCGATGGAGGGATTCAAGGAGCAGGGATCCTCACTATACTCTCCTTGAGGGATGAGGCGCTTTTCATTGCACAAAGTGGTCCTACCCACGCATACATAATCAGCGCACAAGAAACCCGCCATATCCACGATATTGGTTCAGCTGGGCGAGGACTGGGTGTCGGTCAGACGACTCCGCTCTATTATTCACAAGCCCAACTTAAAGCCAAGGATACAGTTTTAATCAGCTATTCACCACCAAGCGGTTGGAGCACAACCACTTTAGCCGGTTTATACAGCAAAGATCCACATACCATACACCAGCACTTACTAAACCAAACCAACATCGATTTCTCTGCTCTGCTGATAAATGTGAGTCCCGGGGGCGGAACTGTCAAGCTACTAAAACCCCGAGCGAAATCGAGAGCACCCATCGCTCTACCACCAATACAAGCAATTAAGCAAAATGTTTCAGCTTCTCAAACTGAGCAAATTGGTTTGGAAGGTACAATTCCGACAGGTTACCAACCGCATAAAACCATCGACGATACAGCAACCACCAAACAAGAACCCGCAAAAATCTCTGAAGAGGTCGCGGCTCCTGTCCAGATAGCTACTGAAGGACAAAAGCAGGAAACCCACACAGAAACAGCCACTAGTGTTTCCACTCAAGTAGAAACACAAGCAGAGAAAAAGGTAAGTAAACCAAAAGCATTGCTTGCTTCCATCTTAGCAGCATTAGTGAAGATCAGCCACAACATAGGGGACTTTTTTCAAAATCTGGCGGGCAAACTACGCACTTTGCTAGGACGGCTTCTGCCAGATGAAAGCATTTTTACCATTCCAGCATCTTTGATGTTGTTTTTCGCTGTCGCGGTCCCGCTAATCGTGGTTGCAATTGCTAGCGTTGTATATTTCCAACGCGGTAGAACCGGGCAGTTCCAAGCATTATACGCCCAAGCTGTGCAGGCTTCTGGTTATGCTCAGACTCAAAACGACCCTCAAGCAAGAATTGAAGCTTGGCAAACAGTTTTGTCATACCTTGATCAAGCGGAGACATACCAGATAACACAGGAAACCCAAGATTTGAGAGACCAATCACTTTATGCTCTCGATCGCCTAGAGCTTATTACCCGCCTCGATTACCAACCTGCAATCAGCAATGAATTACCTGGCTCGCAAAACATAACCCGTATGTTTGCCACAGAAACTGATCTGTTTTTATTAAACGAAACTGGTGGAAATGTACAACGAGCGATTCGGACAGGGAAGGGGTATGAACTGGACACGACCTTCCAATGTGATCCTAATTATCCAACAGGACGTACTGCTCCATTCATTGATATCACAGTAAGTTTACACAGCGGAGACCGACATGCTACCTTGCTAGCGCTGGATTCAAGCGGCAATCTTGTCGCCTGCGTAGCGGGGGAAGCCCCGCGGTTAATTCCTCTAGCAGCACCCACAACCTTAGGAGGAAAACCAACCCTAATTCGTAGCGAGCGCGGCAATCTCTACGTGCTTGATCCAGAAAGTAATGCGGTTTGGACCTACTGGAATGGAAATTATGGCAATCCTCCACAGCTGTTTTTCGATAACGAGATACCTCCACTGAAGGATGTGGTGGATATGGCTGTGAATAATGACGAACTGTACTTGCTCCAGGGAGATGGGCGTATTACCCTCTGCACTTTCAGCCAAACTGGTGCCTCCCCGACTCGGTGTCAAGATCCAGCCCCCTATATTGACACCCGCCCCGGGCGCGAAAACCAAGTCATGCTGCCTGGATCATCTTTTACACAAATTACCATATCCCAACCTCCTGATCCTTCTCTTTTCCTTCTGCAACCCGATAATCAGGCGACATATAATTACACGTTGAGATTATTAAATTTTCTAAGTCAATACCGGCCACAGTTTGATGCGCAAATGGTAAGCATCCAACCAAACGATTCGGCAACTGCTTTTACGCTAACACCAGATGCGCAATTAGCATTTCTTGCCTTCGGGGATAATGTCTTTTACGCATCATTACGGTAGGATTCAAGACCAAAACCACAGGTCTATTGGATATTGCGGGGAGGAACTCGAGTAGGCAAACAATTACTGTCTACGAGTTAACAATCTGAATACTGACTATATTTCGTTTATAGTGATGGTTCGAAGCACGACACGCTGAGCCCCATTAGTTTCTCCCCCTTTGCTTAATGTATATAAAATCCTTGATTATTCTCCAGATTCTCGCGCAGTGATCGTTATCGTGGGGTTGTTCTGTGAGTTTCGCAACTTAAACCTGAAACCAACCCTTCCGATATGAATTAAATCTCCATCCTCGATAAAATTCCCGCTTCCTGAGACAGGAGCATAGTTTACCCAAGTTCCAGCGACCGAGCCCTCATCCGCGAGAAGGAAGCGACCATTCGTCTGCCGAGTAAGGCGAGCGTGTAGAGCTTCAACAGATTTATCGTTTACAACCAGTGTGGCAAGATTCTTGTCACGTCCAAATGTCAATTCATCGGAAGATATCGGAATTGGGGTTATTGTAGATTCTTCTAAATTTTCTGTCACCCGGATTAAGTAAGCATCCGCATCAGGGGACAAACGGCGCTGCGGCCAATTCAAACGGGAAACCCAACCAGTCAGCCGCCTACCAGTTACATCTCCACGTATCCCAACATCATTCTTGACTGGAACCGGTTGGGTCACTGGATCAGTTGCTTTACGCCTCTTCTTGCGACGTCCAACAATGTCCCCAATTGCTCGGGGTGTGAGCTTGCCACCAAGAATTAACACCAACACCAAGATTGCACCCGTGAATAAAATGATTGCGGTAACCAATAAAGGTCCATTGCTAACAAGCATTGAGAGAACACTGGTTTTAGGGAGATCCACACTGATAGCAATTGGCATTTCAATCGATTGCCCTACCAATCCGAAACCATCATCAGCCTCCACCCTTAGCACATGCTCCTCCGAAGCAATATAGCTGCTTAAATCCCAAGTAAAGCTATCATACGGTGGGCTTGTATTCTCATCAACAACTTCCCCATTCACTAAAAGACGTGATTGGATAATCTCTCGTGGGCGCCCATCAGGGAAATCTACCAACACCTCCAGCTGCTGTTGCATGGGGACAAGATCTGAAGATTCGGTATGATCCCAAGGTTCACGAGCTCTCTCTGGCGGAATCTGTCTTGTGATTAGCGCCGGTGGTGAAATGAAAGCGATGTTCACAGGCTGCAAATCGATTTGGAAAGAGAGAGAGGCAGCTTCAATCCGCTCCCAATCCGTTATAATTCTGGCGCCTAAGACGTGCTCGCCGCCAGCATCTATTTGTGATTCATAGATGATGTTATATGCACTTCGCAGCTGGAGCAAATACTCTTCTGGTGAAGGAAGGGTGCTATCACCCGAGAAAATCAGCAGTTCTCCTCCAGTATCTTGGGCTAATGCAGTAAGTAGATCTGTGCTTGCCGATGCTTGAACTTCACTTGGGGCGATTAACCAAACGAATATGCTAATCCCTGCTTGGTTAGCTCTTACAACTAAATCCTGCAAAGCAAAAGACGGGTCACCTTCAGGAAGAGATGAGATAAATATTACCGCTCGTTTCATCCCAAATCGAGGACTTGGGTCTGAGGCGAGATCAATCGCCTGGAGCAATGTATCGAGACTATCTTGAGTGGTTTCTGGATCATACTCTGAAGCATCTAACTCTGCAACCAAACTGGTGGGATCACCGAAATGGGAACTTGAAGGTCCTCCGGTCACGAGATAGCTAATATCATCCAAAGACGAGCCCTGACGTTGTTGTGCCCAGCTACTAAGTGCTTCTTTTACGTAATCGTAGCGTGATAATCCTTGAGAATTCCGTATGGCAAAAGATGGTCCCGGGTTGATCGCAAAAACGATCTGTACACCTGGACGCAATTCTACTAGTGAATCAACAACTAACTGCGCACCATCTTCCATTACCTTAACTTCATCATCCGTAAGCCCGTGGATAAATACACCATCATCGTTATAAACATCCATAAACAAACTGATTTCAGGGAACGATTCAGTGTCTGGGGGGGTTATGATAGCGCCTGCACTGGATTGGGCTGCCACCGGTGCCACACATATTACACTTAGCATCAGCAACAAACCCAATTTCAGGATATTCGTAACCATTGCACGAAATGAGGAAACCAACAGACTAACAGATATAGTATTTCCCACCAGCTACATCCATAGCTGAACCACATGATTTGTCCGGTAGCTGGTGGGAGTGTAGTTAAAATTGACTAGCTATACAGGCTCTTCATTAAATGGTTGCAGTTCCTCACCTTCATTTGTTACATGAAGGAAAGTTAGTGTCCACGCAGACTGGATATAACCGCGTAAGAAACCATTTAATGCGATAAGCACAGGCAGGTACAGCACAAAACATAAGCCCGCTACTGCTAACCCTGCCCCCGCAGAGGTGCTCTCCAAAGCCGCGGCAAAAACGGCGGGTATGACAATGAAACCAATGGGCATGCTGATCAGAAAACCACCGATCATACCGAACACAATATACAATACCAACCCCATGACAATCATGTACCCAATGTTGGATCTGACTACATACCAACCTCGATTTAATCCATCCAATACGCCGAGTTCTTCAACAACGATAGCGATACCTGATTGTTCAACGACGATATACACAAACCATATTATCGGCACAAGCAAGCAGAGGACAGGGATGAAACAAATCAAACCAATCCCTAGTGTCGCAATACTGCCTAAGAAGCCAAGTGTGACTAACAAGAAAATCGTTATGAAAATTGCAACGCCAACCAGCAGGTTCAGCAAAAAGACGCGCCAGAAATAGGGGGTGGAATCCTTAAACACTTGGTTAAAGGTAAATTTTTCCTGGCCACTTTCAGCCTGGTGGGAAGCTTTAATCACCCCAATCTTACCAATTGTAGACAAAAAGATGACCAATACAACCACAACCAGCATGATCAAGAAACCTGCAACAGCGCCAAGAGTTAACGTCCAGACCGGCACGTTGTTTAACGTGCGACTCCAGTTCTCGGCAAATAATGTGGAGTCCCTCTGCATAGTCCAAGTAAAATTGCTTGGAGTTCCCCCACTGGCACTTGAACAGCCTGCAAAGATACCAAAAATCCACAGCACCTTATTTTTCCAGATGATCTCCCAGGTTCGGGTGAGAATACCGCCTATATCCATGTTGCATTCTCCTTTGTTATTTATGTCTACGCGTTGATGAAGAAATTCATTATAGCATGCCAATTGTAAAAGAACTCATTTATGGATACGGGATTCTTGACCAGCCTAAACAGAGGGTTATAATGCCTCCAGTATATAAGTAGTTAGGTGCTTATGAGTTTAACGACAGCATCAAAGTCGCGCCGACCAAGCTTGCTCCGTATCATCGGTAGTGGGCTTACAATTGCGCTTTTAATCTACCTTCTCAGCCAGCAAGGATGGGAAGCCATCTGGTTGGCTGTGCAAAACATTTCCTGGCCAGTGTTAGTCCTGACATTTGCCATCATGATCGTTTCCCGGTTGGCTGTCTCCGCACGTTGGCATGTACTGCTACGCTCCGCAAATATGGAAATTTCTTTGACAGATTCGACCAAAATTACGTTTGCCGGTCTGTTTGCGACTAATTTTCTCCCGACAACGATTGGCGGAGACGTTGTCCGTCTGGCAGGGGCTATACAGCACAAGCTAGACGGCACTATCGCAACGGCGTCATTGATCGTAGACCGGCTAGTTGGGTTAGCGGGAATGGCACTAGCAATCCCGTTTGGAATTCCCAGCATCATTACATATTTCCAACAGTTAACCATTTATTCAAATATTAATAGCCCCTGGTTATTCAGCTTCGCTGCTACCTCTTCGAAGAATTGGTGGCACAATATATGGAATAAGGGGATCGACCTTCTGATCCGATTATATGAGGCAATGAAATACTGGTTTACACAGCCCACGGCGTTAATCAAAGCCTTGGCTATCACTGGCATCCATATGGTCTGCTTCTTCAGCATTATTTCATTATTGCTCCATGGTTTGCATGAGGATATCCCTTTCTACCAAGTCGCCGGATTATACAGTTTGGTATACGTCATTACTTTGCTGCCTATTTCCATCAATGGGTATGGTTTACAGGAGATATCGATATCTTACGTGTTTTCGAAATTGGCCGGCGTCTCCTTCGCAAATGCTGTAGCGGTGGCTTTGTTGTTCCGGACTTTTACGATGATTGCTAGTTTGCCAGGCGCCCTATTCCTTCCCGGTATACTGCCCAATGTAAAAGCAAATAAAAACGACTAATCAATAGCTTCTAATCTGCGTATTATCATGTACTGGTTTAGACAGAATCCAATCGAATTCCTACCATGGTTGCTCATCGCCGCGTTATGGATCACCGGCGGTTGGCTTCTCGTAACACATGCGTTCCGGCTTGACAAACGCGAACGTGTTATCAGCGGTATTGGGTTGGGATTAATAACCTATCTTTGGACAGTGAATATCCTCGGGCACTGGTTGCCGGCCCAGTATGCCTTTACCAGTGCTGGTATTCTGATCTTTTTGATTGGTGCAGCAAGTACATGGAAAAGCAAAGCACCAATAATAGATTTGAAAGACCTGAAAGTTTGGAAAGTGTTGCTTATTGGTCTCATCTTAATCACAGTATTTGTGCGTATTGGCAAAGGGATCAGCCTTTTTGACGAACACAAGAACCTATCATTGATATCAACCATGGCGGCTGGTAATATCCCGCCGCGTTATTTCATGAATTCGTTGATTAATTACGCCTACCATTATGGATTTCAGCTGTTGGGGGCGAGCTTAATGCAGATTGGCGGCCTTACGCCATGGAGTGCTTTTGATTTAAGCAAAGCCCTCATCGGCACATTAGCTGTATTGCTTAGCTACCTGATCGGCCGGAGGTATACAAACAGTGAGCTTGGTGGGATCGTGCTTGCAGGTGCCCTTTTGTTTGCTACGGGAACAAGATATCTTCTGCTCTTCCTCCCCCCGACTTTCCTGCAAAGCATTGATCCTCTAATCGAATTGCAGGGAAGTGCGGCTGAATTAGGTGTATCATTTTCCGGGACACTAACCCAACCCTGGGTAGTAGACGGAGGCCCCCCTCTACCATTTCCGTTTGGTTATATGAACGGAATAACCTCCTGGCCGCTTTTTGTAGCGGCACAAGCCGGTCCAAGCGCTTTAGCTTTCAGTATCTTCTTAACGATATGGCTGCTTCACGACCGCACTCAGGGTGTCATCTCGATATTTGCACTCTCTATCTTGTTCGCTCTGTGGGCACTTTCTTGGGAGACCAGCTATGCCCTTTTTGTCGCTGGTTGGGGTGTGATCACAATTTATCAAATATGGAAGCACAGAGATAGACGCAAAGTCACTCCAGTCCATATTGCCCTGCTGATTTCAATCCCCCTGGCAGTCATACAAGGCGGCATTATCACTGAGATGGTACGATCTTTGTTGCTGCCAACCAGCGCTGCAGGCATAGGGGAAGAATTGCTTACCAGCACATCACTCGGAGGTTTCTTTTTCCGTTGGCCACTCGCTATCGTTTCATCCCATTTAGGCTCATTGGAGATATTCAACCCACCAAAATTACTTGTTGGCCTTTTCGAGATTGGACCACTGATATTCTTTGCCCCTTGGATTACATTATGGTCATGGAAGAAATTCCGGTCAGGAGATGCTTTTCTCGGAGCGCTGATTATCAGCACCTGGGTTGGATTCTCTGTGCCAATACTAATAGGCTATAAGGCAGATCGGGATATTACACGTCTGATGGCTTATGCTCTCCAAACTTGGTTGATTCTATTTGTACTCATGCTCTGGGATCTGGCACCACGGCTAAACACAACCTTGAGATCTGTGTTTGCCTTGGGCGCTGCTGGGATGATTTTTGGAGGATTGATCATAACCGGTTCAGCCCTGACAGCTGCAACTCAGGGCGTTCTCCCATATCAATTCATCAGCCTCGACGCACAAGCATCATCTGAATGGTGGGATGAACTCCCTCAAGACAGTGAAGTCTTCGACCCGGCAACCTGGCGTTCAGCTGCGCTCTTTGGACGCTTAAATCGTACATCCTATACTGCGAATGTGTTTGCTGTATCGGATGAAACCAAGGCTTTACGCAGTACACCATCTGTGGACAGCGTGCTCAGTGCAGGTTATTCGTATATGTACGTAGACGAGAATTGGTGGGAAGCCTTTCCTGAAGCAAGTCGGAGTTCATTATCACAGCCTTGTGTCCGCGTTCTGAGTAAACATGAAGACAGCAGCAGTGGTAAGTTCCGGATGCTGCTTGACCTCAATGCATGCAGGCTATAATGCACCTTAGTTTGAATTTTCTTAACAAGTGAGTGATGGAATGGATTATGACCTTTCGGTAGTGATACCTGTATACAATGAAGAAGAGAATATCCAACTGCTTCACAACAGCATTCGGGAAGCACTAAGCGATGTAGAAAAATCGTGGGAAGTTGTCTACGTAGATGATGGAAGCTCGGATGATAGCCTTAGCTTTCTTGAGAAAATCGCCGCAGAGGATTCCGGTTCAACAACCGTAGTCGCCCTGCGCCGTAACTTCGGACAGACCGCTGCCATAGCCGCGGGAATTGATTTTTCTCAGGGCGAAATCATCGTATTAATGGATGCAGACATGCAGAATGACCCAGCCGATATCCCTCTTTTACTCCAAAAGATTGATGAGGGCTACGACGTAATTAGCGGCTGGCGGCGAAACCGGCAAGACGCATTTATCTCACGTACCTTCCCATCCCGAATCGCAAACTGGTTAATATCCACAGTAACGGGTGTACATTTGCACGACTACGGGTGTACATTGAAAGCTTATAAACGAGAAGTCATCACAGATTTCAAGCTCTATGGCGAAATGCACCGTTTTATCCCCGCTTATGCCCACTCAGTTGGAGCAAAGATCACCGAAGTCCCGGTCACTCACCATCCACGGAAATATGGAAAAACGAAATACGGTATAAACCGCACATTCAAGGTCATCCTCGATCTGTTTACAGTTAAATTCCTGCTTAGCTACGCGAACAAGCCAATCTATTTATTTGGGGGCGCGGGGGTATTAATGATGGCGAGCAGTGTATTCATGCTCGGGTTCTTGTTTATCCGCAAGCTGCTCTTCCAAACTTCTGTTGTCCAGTCTTCATTTTTCTTGATCGGAATCATGCTAATGATCCTTGGAGTTCAATCGATCCTGATGGGATTGATCGCCGAACTGCTCGCACGTACATACCACGAATCACAGCACAAACCAATTTACACGATACGGCGGGTGATCAACGAACGATCTCTATAATCTTAATGCGTATCCTTGTATTGATCTATGAGTTCCCTCCAGTGGGTGGTGGCGGTGGGCAAGCTGCAAAAGATATCTGTCTTGGCTTAGCAAACCACGGACACGAAATACGCGCCATCACATCGCACTTGAAAGGGCTTCCGAAACACGAAACAATTGGTGGTGTCGATATCATTCGCGTGTCATCGGGGAGACGCAGCGCCTTCCAAGCCAACCTGATGGACATGAGCGGTTTTGTGATCACTGGGGTCTGGGCAGGAATGCAAATGATTAAGGAGTGGCAGCCGGATATCATCCACGTACACTTTGCAGTTCCATCGGGGCCAGCAGCATGGATATTACACAAGCTAACCCACATTCCATATGTTCTTACCGCCCATCTGGGTGATGTGCCTGGGGGCGTCCCAGAAAAGACTCACAAATGGTTTCGTTGGATATACCCATTTACGCCTTCCATCTGGGAATCGGCTGCTCGAGTCATCGCGGTGAGCGAGTATACTCGCTTACTCGCCCGCCAACACTATCCTGTTGACACCCAGGTGATCCCAAACGGTGTTGATCTAGCAGCCCTAGATCCAGGAATAATATATGTAAACCAGCCACCCAGAATTATTTTTGCGGGGCGATTCATGGCCCAAAAGAACCCTGTTGGATTGGTAAATATCCTAGCCGAGCAAAGCGATCTTCCTTGGCAGTGCACAATGCTGGGGGATGGACCGTTACGAGAGGATGCTCTGAAAGTGATTCGTGAACATCATCTTGAAGGACGTTTCACCCTACCAGGGTGGGTTTCGACAGATGAAGTGATAAAATGGCTCGCCCAATCAGACATCCTCTTTATGCCATCTCTCTCGGAAGGACTGCCGGTGGTAGGTGTTCAAGCACTCGCAATGGGCTTGGCAATCGTCGCTTCTAGGATAGGAGGCTTTACCGATTTAGTCAATCCAGGACATAACGGTTATCTGGTTGATTCTCACGACCCACAGGGTTTTGGAGACGTCTTACGAAGTTTATTATCAGATCAGGACTTAATAAAATCCCAGAGAGTCGCAAGCCGTAACCACGCCAAGCAGTTTGACATAAACAGGGTTATCCATGATTATGAAGCGCTATTCTTCAGTGTTATCCAGGGGTGATCGTTAACTTATGACGAATTGGTTACCTCCACTCTATGTAAATTTCCACAATATCGTTGGGGTGGAGATATATACAGATTCCATTGAAGCCCAGAATTTTTTTACATCTGAATACCAATACCACCGGGTAGGCAAAAAGCCGGATGGAATTCCTTCCGTGAACATGCGATTTAGACAAAGCAACATCCTACCTCTCACCAGACACGGCTATACGTTACACACACATAAATTGCTTGCCCGCTGGGTCTACAAAATCCAATTGGCACAGGATCAAATCGAGTTGGATGTTTCCGGCAACCAGATGTCAATTGCTATGGTTCACCACATGCTCTTACATCACAGTATCCGCTATCTCGCTGCTCAACATGGAGTATTGATGCTGCATGCCGGAGCCATTGCTCATAACGACCGCAGTCTCATTTTTTCAGGTAAAGGTGGGACTGGCAAGACGACTACCACTTCTTTGCTGCTTGAGCACGGCGGTCAAGCGTGGGCATTACACGCTGATGATTATGTATTTTTGGGTCCTGGTCTAAATAGCCAGGCCTACCTCACTCGTTGTCACCTTTACCGAGATTTACTTAAATGGATACCTGAAATTGAAGAACGCTTAACCCGCAGCGAACGTCTAAAATTGGAGGTATTCGGCCGGCTCCGGTATTGGAGCAAAGAGGGCATAAAGTTAGCTGTACGATTGCCAGTAGAGCGGTTGTGGCCGGATACTACCCCCCAGATTTCGGCAGTTCCCGCTGCTTTTCTGCTCTTAGAGAGGTCTGATGTGAGTCAACTCTCGATATCTCCAGTGGGGGAAATCGAAATCCCACGAGACACATTGATCAGCATGAATTTCAGCGAAGCCAGACACTTTCTTCAATTAGTTTGGAAAAATCACGCTGTTGCAGACTTCGCTGGCTGGTTGAGTGAGTGGAAGAAAATCGAGACTCAACTGCTTAATTATCAACTTACCAATACGGCAATCTACCAGTTAAGCCTGCCAATCAATTCACGTCATACACCTGAAAACACCGCAGGGTTGCTTGGTGAATTACGAGTACTAACCGAAAAGGAAATGAATACGGATGTTCGGCCAACGAAGTAAGTTTTGGCCTCCAAACAAGAATTGGCTGCGTTGGAGTGGTACTATCATTGCCACTACCTTGTTTATTCGTTCATTAATGAAACTGAACTGGATTGGGGCTTGGGATATATTCAAATCACTGCCAGCATATTTAGTTTTACTTGCATTGGTCCTGTACACTATTGGGATGCTAGCCAATGGCGTACGCTGGCATATCCTACTTCGCACCGCCGCTATCCAAATCCCAGCTTGGGAAACGATTAAGATCGTGTTCTTGGGTGCGTTTATCTCCAATTATCTGCCATCTACCATCGGTGGCGATGCGATCAGGTTTCTTAGCGTGCTGCGGTTTACCACCCTTCGGACAGTCGCGTTCACATCGGTAATCGTCGATCGTGCTCTAAATGTCGCCGCCATGTTCACCATTGTGCCCTTCTCGTTGGTCACTTTTTACCCAATACTAAAGCAGGGAAATTTATTTTCCACAACTGGATCTTTCACATTACCGGTGGCGGTGAGTACCAGTATAAGTACTGCTGGTTGGTTTAGTAAATATAAGCGCACCTTTACAGGCTGGTTGGCCAAAGTCTGGGATGCCATAAAAATCTGGCTGCGATCACCACTAAGCCTATTTTTAGCATTCGCGGTCTCTTGGTTATCGATTTTTGTGGTTTTCTTAGCTATCTGGATCCTCGCACAGGGTATGGGCATCCAAGTCGCTTTAAACCAAGTCATGGGTGTCACAGCGATTACCTACATACTGACACTACTGCCCATATCGGTTAATGGTTATGGCGTGCGAGAAGTCGCCATCACAACCTTGTATATGGAGCTGGGGGCGACTCTCGAACAAGCATCAACTTTAGCAATTCTCACAAGAGCGCTCATGCTGATGGTAACTCTTCCGGGAGCATTATTCATCCCCCAGAATCTCTCTGGGGCTCTCAAGCAGAAGCCAACCCTGAAAGATGAGCTTGTAACCGAGGGGAAACAATGACCGCCCGGAATTATACCCTGATCCTGACCGCGGATTTGCTCTACTTCTTGGCGATGACAGCTACATTTCGTAATGTGATCATCGAAGGAGCATCCAGGAGAATCCAAACCCTATTGCTCATCACGTGGTTGGTAGTGCTGTTATCCATAATCATCTTAATTTACTTGGGATTCAACCGGAAGTCTGACTGGCTATTTTCTGGGAGCAAAAAATTAACCAAGAGGATAGCTGGCGTCAATACATGGGTGCGGGGAATAATATTTATCACGATTACTTTAACACCAGTGTGGTTCATTTATACCGATATTGACCGCGGCTTGATGGATAATACTGCCTTTCGATTCCTAGTCTACATCCCATTGATCATCATCGCCGCCTCGTTCTTCCCGGCTAAAGAACCAGAATCCTTCAGCGCAAAACTCACAATTTCTGCTATGACGGTGGCGTATATACTTATGGCCGCGTTGTACTTGAACCAGATTTCCCAATTCCCACTCTCCTTATCCTGGTCGGAGGGGAATCGGTTTTACGATTATTCTCTTGTTTTCGGCCAGGACATGTACCAATACGATGGGGAACTGAACATCCCATATGGTGCGCCGGGCAGGTATGGATTATGGGGTATCTGGTTTCGATATCCAGAATTGTCAATCGGTTTCCACCGGGCTTGGAATGCACTGCTTTGGTTCCTGCCGACCTTAATCTTCGGTTGGTTCGCCGCTGTGGGTATCAGTTCAAAGCCAGTTCGGTTTGGTATTGCCCTGTGGGTGGCACTCTTCCTCAACCAGGGACCCATTTACGCTCCGTTAGTAATAGCAGCCATCATTGTTGCCATCCCCTTACTCAAACAACCAATATGGATCCGATCTGTCTCAGCTGGGTTCGCTAGTCTTTATGCGGGTCTCAGCCGCTGGACCTGGTTTGCGATCGCTGGTGTTTGGGGAGCATTGATCGATCTTGGCATTTACTACCCAAAAAGACCTGGCAAATGGTATCAACGCTTACTGCCAGTGTTTATTCTGGCGCTGGTTGGGAGTCTTCCTGGGCTTTTCGCGAATGCCAATCGATTCTTGACCCCAAAGTCGTCCACACTTTCCTTATCGCAGCCATTGTTGTTGTATCGCTTGCTCCCAAATGTCACCTATGAACCAGGTATCTTGCTTGGATTTCTAATAGCTGTGGGTGCTCCATTAATTCTGGTTGGCTGGTTGGTGCTCTCAAAGCGCTGGGTAATGGATTGGTTGCAGTTTGTCGCTTTCGCAGGCGTAGGAATTACGCTCTTCATTGCTGGGATAGTGGCAAGCACAAAAATTGGCGGGGGCAGCAACCTCCACAATTTAGATATGTTCCTTGTCACGCTGGTATTTGTGATAGGAATATATTTCGCATCTGGCAATGAATTCAAACTGAGTGATTGGCCATTATGGGGACAGGCATTGGTAATCTTAGCAATCTTAGTACCTGTTTGGAACCCTCTGACAAACAAATCCAGCCTCAATTTACCAACAAATGAAGATGTGCGGATAGCGATTGAGAAAATCCAGCGTAAAGCTAATCAATCCAATGGAGATGTGCTCTTTATCGACCAACGTCAGCTGCTAACGTTCGGCTACATCCAGGACATTGAGCTAATTCCTGATTATGAGAAAAAGTACATTATGGACCAAGCAATGGCAGGTAACGAAGAATTCTTCAAAGAATTTTATCGCGACTTGGCCGATAAAAGATTCGCCTTGATCGTCAGCGAGCGCCTATTTACCAAGAGACAAGACCGCTCATATGCTTTTAGTGAGGAAAATAACGCCTGGGTGGAGTGGATCGCAGAACCGCTGCTCTGTTATTACAAGCCATCAGAGACCATGAAAAAAGTAGGGATTCAGCTGCTGGTACCAGCAACTGAAATTGATGAGTGCTTGGAGCTGTACCCCTCAGATTAAGCTGAGCCCAATTCGTCCCTCTCACTCACAATAGATATAAGACCCCTTAACTGCAAGTCGAAAGCAAATTCTAATAAATGACTTTTAGCCCTCACGAAAAGCTACTAATGCCGAGTTTTCCACTGTGAATAAGATTAACAACCCAAAACAAAACGATCCATACCGGTTCTCAGAGTACCAGATAATCATCATCGCTGTGACTATCGTTTCAGGCTATGGACTGACCAGATACTTTCAGAAGAATTCTTTTCAAGGAGGAGAACAACCGACGATCTTTGGATCCATTGTCCTATTAATCTGGGTAGGCGGACTGCTCGTTATCAGCGGGATTACTTTGTTAACTTTCACCAAATGGAATACCAGTATTTGGCGATGGGCGACTCACCTACAGCAAACATTTCAGAGGTTTGGCAGACTAAATTGCGTGATCTTTGTGCTGCTCGGTATCATGTACGCTTTCATATTGCTGGGTCCATTAGGTGAATCATACTCGTATAGTTATGTGCGAATGGGAATTTTCAGCCTGATACTATTGCCCGGATTATTTCTTCTTCACACTGCCGGGCACGAAAATAGAGCATTCGTATTGCTTGCCACAGCGTCACTTCTGTACGCAACAATCTATCGTTTTGCAGCATATTTGCCTGAAATCAGCCTTTATCCATTTTCATTGGACTGGTCTGAAGCAAGCCGCTACTACTATGCCTCTACATTTCTGGCGGATCAGATCTATGGAATTGATATCCCACCAACAGTCTTACATCCAAGCCGTTATCTGATGCAGGCTATTCCATACTTGCTTCCTTCATCACCATTGTGGGTGCACCGTGCTTGGCAAGTCATATTGTGGATCACTACAAGCTCACTATCCGGATATCTAATAACACGTCGAATTTCGATTAAGGACCAAATTGTACGTTCCATGGTATGGGCATGGGTAATATTGACCTTGCTAAGCTTGCCGGTCTATTATCACCTTCAGCTGAGTTTGATAATAATACTAGCGACTTTTAGTTTGCGGCGCCCATGGCATAATCTCTTCTTCGTCATAATCGCCTCGGCATTAGCCGGGATCAGCCGGGTTAATTGGTATCCTGTTCCTGCCTTGTTAGCTATCACGCTTTATGTTCTTGAGAAACAAGTTGCTGTAAACAAACTTGGTCGCTACGTCATCTGGCCCTTCCTGTTTGGAACTGTTGGTGTATTTGCAGCATTTCTTTCGCAGTGGCTGTATATCGAATGGTCAGGCAATCCCGTCAGCCAATTCACCAGCAGCTTCACTTCTGATCTGTTATTCTACCGGCTGTTTCCAAATCCAACCTACCGTTTAGGGATTCTAGGCGGTGCCATACTGTACTCCATTCCTTTTTGGGCAATCATGGGTATTCATCTCGTAAAAAAATGGCAATGCTATCATATATTAAGAATATTAATGTTGGGATTGATCACACTAACTCTCATAACTGGTGGAATAGTCGTTAGCTTGAAAATTGGTGGGGGGAGCAATATGCACAACCTGGACTCATACTTTGAGATATTAATCGTCATCGCACTTTATATTTATTTCGCGAAATTCGAACAGGACTTTCCAACCGCCAATATAACAGGACGTTTTCATCGTAGGTACCTGAATTACTTACAGACTGGTGCGATAATCTTAGCCATCATCCTCCCCATTACGAGCGCTATACGGTACGGCGGCCCATTGTATATACCTCAACCTGAGGCTGTAGAGAAAGCGCTGCGTCAAATCGATAGAATCGCCGAGAAACCCGTGTCAAGTGGCAAAGATATCTTATTCATTGGCGAACGTC
>JBFENN010000049.1:0-20611 GCA_041551115.1 Anaerolineales bacterium | reverse complement strand
TGCCCTGATCATCCTATCGGGAACTGCAATCTCTTTTAGCGACATCGCCGCTGGTTAACGAAGCGCTAGATTGAACCAGTTCGTATGTTCGGCAGATCGCAAAAATGGCTAGGTATGTCCAATTGTACGTCCAAGATGAGTTGATATTCTGTTATATACTCCGGAATAGTATTAGCAAAGTTCACTGAATAAGCGGGGAGCATCTTGTGGCAAAAGCATATTTGTATGTGAATAACTGGACAAGACAAGCGCTTTCAGGTATCATTTGACCGATTTAGTCCATATTTATTGGAGACCCGTTAGGTTATGGTGTTGGCACTCAAACAACGGACTGACATTGCTCGTAATCCAAAACCGGTCTCTATACACATATTCCATCACATACCTAGCAGGCGGCGCTGATTTTAGAGCCGCCCTTGCTATGTAAAACAAGCAGCAAGCAATAATCTGGTTAGAGCAATCTAAACCTGCGGAGGCACAATGTCTGATCTAATCCAACAAATCACTGCGGATCTAAAGAAGCAGATCGATTCCTTTGAACCTTCAATGGAAATGCGTGATGTCGGTACTGTCGTTGAAGCAGGCGATGGGATCGCCCGTGTCAACGGTTTGGCGAGTGTGCGCGCCCAGGAGCTGGTCCAATTCGCCAGTGGTGTGCTGGGCGTTGCCTTCAACCTGGAAAGCGACCAGGTCGGTGTGATCATCATGGGAGATTACACTGAGATTGAGGAAGGTATGCTGGTGCATTCCACCGGGCGAATTGCCTCGGTCCCAGTTGGTAATGGGATGATTGGCCGCGTGGTCAACGCTATTGGACAGCCTATAGACGGCAAAGGGCCAATCCAGTTCGACCATTACCGGCCGATTGAACGTATCGCGCCTGGTGTCGTCAAACGGAAAGATGTTGATGCACCTGTACAAACGGGTATCAAAGCGATCGATTCAATGATCCCGATTGGACGTGGTCAGCGTGAGCTGATTATTGGCGACCGCCAGACCGGCAAGACCGCATTAGCCATCGACACGATCATTAACCAGAAAGGTAAGGACCTGCTGTGCATATATGTCGCAATCGGGCAGAAGAAAGCGGCGATCGCCAGAACTGTTGCTATCCTCGAGCGTTTTGGCGCGATGGACTATACGACTGTGATCGTATCTGCAGCTGATGAACCGGCTGCCCTGCAGTATTTTGCACCTTATTCGGGTTGCACGATGGGCGAAGAGTTCATGGAAACAGGTCGGGACGCCCTGGTCGTTTATGATGACCTCTCGAAACATGCTTGGGCTTACCGCCAAGTTTCACTGCTTCTACGCCGGCCTCCGGGACGTGAAGCCTATCCCGGGGATGTCTTCTACCTGCATTCAAGATTGCTCGAACGCGCCGCCCGGGTTGCGGACCGGTATGTAATCGTACCGAAAGCATATGAGGGTGACCGGGCTGCCGCTGAGGATGCCGTTAATGGTGTGGAATATGACGGCCCGCTGGCACAGCACAATGCCGGAGAAGCTCTCAAAGGGCTTGAGAATGCTGATGACTGCAAAGTCCTGCAGGTCAAGGGCTCCGGTGGATCACTGACGGCGCTGCCGATTATTGAAACGCTACTGGGTGATGTCTCGGCTTATATCCCAACTAACGTGATTTCGATCACTGACGGGCAGATATATCTGGAAGGCAACTTATTTTATGCGGGCATCCGGCCAGCAGTAAATGTCGGAATTTCGGTCTCGCGCGTTGGTGGTGATGCCCAGACGAAAGCGATGAAGCAAGTTGCTGGTCGCTTACGGCTTGATATGGCATCTTTCCGGGAGCTGGCAGCCTTTGCTCAATTCGGCTCCGATTTGGATAAGTCCACCCAGCAACAATTAAACCGCGGCCAGCACCTGCAGGAAATACTTAAACAACCGCAGTATGAACCAGTCTCCCTGGAACACCAGGTGATTGTGATTTTCGCCGGAACCCGTGGCTACGCCGATCAGGTGCCGCTCGATGATATGCGCCGTTGGGAGACTGATCTCATCCGGTTTATGGATGGTACGTACCCGGAAATTGGCCGAAATATTGACGATTTAGGCGTTATCAGCGAAGAAAACGAAAAGAATCTGCGAGCTGCGTTAGAAGATTTCAAGAACAGTTGGCAGTAAATTAACAGGGCAGCGATTAGATTATGGCTACTCCCCGTGAGGTACAGCTCCGAATCAGGAGCGTAAAAAACATCGCCCAGGTAACCCGTGCACTGCAGGCTGTCAGCGCCAGCAAAGTACGGCGTGCCATGGAAGCAGTTCTGCATACGCGCCCGTATGCGACCAAAGCTTGGCAGGTATTAACGCACATTGCTCGCCAACCCGGTCGTGATGCGATGCACCCGCTGCTGACGATCCGGCCGCAAATCAAGAATGTACTCGTGGTCTTAATCACCGGAGATCGCGGTTTGGCAGGGGCTTACAACACGAATATCGTTCGCTACTGTACCCGTAGGTTCGATCAATACGAAGTCCCGGTCCGCTATCTTACCGTCGGTAGAAAAGGGCGGGACTTAATGATCCGGCGTGGTAAAGATATTGTCGCCGAGTTCAGCAATTTGCCAGCTGCTCCGAGTTTTGGGGATGTGTCGGCTATTGGGCGTATCGCAGTCGAAGAATTTTTAGACGGCAGTACGGATGAGGTCTACCTAGTGTATACCGATTTCGTAAATATGGTTCGCCAAGATGCGGTGATTAAAAAGCTGCTGCCGCTTGAGTTTGCCGAGGACACCGGTCGAGTACAAGATTTTGCAGCGGCTGAGCGGATCACCCCTGCGGCATATATCTATGAACCTGGGCAGGTGGAGATACTTGATGAGATCCTGCCCCGTTTTACCGCTCTGCAGGTCTACCAAGCGATCCTTGAATCGTCGGCCAGTGAACATGCCGCGCGGATGGTCGCAATGAAGAACGCGACGGATGCCGCGACAGATCTGGCAGATGCCTTAACTTTAGAGTACAACAAAGCCCGGCAGCAAACGATCACCAGCGAAATGTTAGATATCGCTGGTGGTGCAGAAGCGCTTACGAGTGGCTAACTAACATAAGCATATTTGGAGGCAAGTATGGCTGAAGGTCGTGTGATTCAGGTTTTGGGTGGTGTGGTTGATGTAGAATTCCCGCCTGATAATCTCCCCGCAATGTACGATGCATTGGAAGTGTTCCGGGAGGATAAAGACCCATTGGTACTGGAGGTGCAACGGCACCTAGGCAAAGGCTGGGTTCGATGTGTCGCGATGGATTCTACAGATGGCTTGCAGCGCGGCAGGCAGGTAATCAGCACCGGCAACCCGATCTCTGTTCCGGTAGGAATCGAGACGCTTGGGCGGGTCTTTGATGTGCTTGGACATCCCGTAGATGGATTAGGTGAGGTTAAAGCTGAAAAGTATTATCCTATCCACCGCCCGGCGCCGAAATTCGCAGACCAATCGACGCGCGTGGAAGTATTCGAGACCGGTATTAAAGTAATTGATTTGATTGCACCATTTACAAAGGGTGGAAAAACTGGCATCTTTGGGGGTGCTGGCGTCGGTAAGACAGTTATCATCATGGAACTTATCCGCTCGATTGCCACCGTTCACCAAGGCAACTCGGTATTTGCTGGAGTTGGTGAGCGGACTCGTGAAGGCACACAGCTCTACCGTGAGATGCTCGAATCTGGCGTTATGAAGGATACGGTGATGGTCTTTGGGCAGATGAACGAACCTTCAGGCGCTCGCTTGCGAGTGGCACTATCGGCACTCTCTATGGCAGAGTACTTCCGGGATGAAGGCCGGGATGTGCTGCTGTTTATTGATAACATTTTCCGCTTCTCAATGTCAGGCTCGGAAGTATCCGCGCTGCTAGGGCGTATGCCTTCGGCAGTTGGCTACCAGCCAACACTGGCAACGGAGATGGGCGAGCTGCAAGAACGCATCACCTCAACCCGTACTGGATCGATCACCTCCATGCAGGCAGTCTATGTACCTGCAGATGATTATTCTGACCCGGCACCAGTGGCGACGTTCACCCACCTGGATGCGACCATCGCGTTGGAGCGCGCCATTTCCGCCAAGGGTATTTATCCGGCAGTTGACCCGCTAGCCTCAACATCACGCATCCTCGACCCACTGGTTGTCGGTGAAGAGCACTACACGACTGCCCGTGAGGTTCAGCAGGTTCTGCAGCGCTACAAGGACCTACAGGACATCATTGCCATCCTGGGTGTGGATGAATTGAGCGAAGATGATAAACTGATCGTCGCCCGAGCTCGCAAGATCGAACGTTTCTTCTCTCAGCCATTCTATGTCGCTGAACAATTCACCGGTCAAGAAGGTCGCTACGTGCCATTGAATGATACCGTGAAAGGCTTCCGAGAAATCTTGGATGGTGAACATGATGACCTGCCTGAACAGGCGTTCATGATGGTTGGATCAATTGAGGAAGCTAGTGATCGCGCCAGGCAGATTGCCGCGGCGTAGCTGCTGCACTGCTCAGGGAAGGATGTATCCGTATGCCAATTCGATGTGAAATTGTCTCTCAAGACCGCCTGGTCTACGAAGGGGATGTGGATATCGTCGTCTTACCGGGGAGGGATGGTGAGATGGGTATCTTACCAAACCATGCCCCATTGTTAACTACGTTGAAATATGGCATCCTGACCGTACGCACCAAGAGTGAGGAACAGGTTTTTACCATTGCTGGAGGTGTTGCCGAAATACAACCGGATATCATCACCGTCCTAGCCGACGCGGCTGAGAATGTGATGGAGATCGATGTGGAGCGGGCGGAAGCCGCCCGGAAACGCGCTGTGGAGATCTTGCGTGAAGGACCGCCGCCGGATACCGACACCTACCTGGCGATGGAAGCGGCATTACGGCGCTCGAACCTACGGCTTGAAGCTGTAAAGCGCTTCCGGAGCGGGCGTTCACGCAGGCCTTATGGGATGGGTGAGGGAGAGTCAGAATAGCGCATGGCGGTATTCGCTAAGGAATTGGGGATTGACCTCGGCACAATGTTTGTAAGAGTGGCAGAGGGCAATCAAATTGTGCTGGAAGAACCCACTGTTGCTGCAATTGTTGTTGAAGAGCAGAAAATGGTCGCGTGGGGGCAGGAAGCCCAGGATATGTATGGGCGCGTCCCCGAATCACTTGAAGTCACGCGCCCTTTACAGAACGGTGTCATTGCTGATTATGAAGTTACCGAATACATGCTTGAGGCAATCTTAAGAAAGCTCAGTGGCCCAATACGTGTATTTCGACCAACCATCATGATTACCGTGCCGTGGGGTGTTACGAGTGTAGAAAGCCGGGCAGTGCACGAAGCGGGGCTGCAGGCTGGCAGCCGTGACGCTCACTTGATCCAACAGCCGTTGGCTGCTGCGTTAGGAGTTGACTTGCCAATTTCTACCCCCTCAGGCAACATGATTCTTTGCCTGGGAGGTGGTACTACTCAAGCTGCCGTGCTAGCAATGTTTGGGGTTGTTGCAGCAGAGACAATGAGGTCCGGCGGCATGGCTTTAGATGAGTCCATCCAAACCTACGTCAGAAAAAAATATGGCCTGATCATAGGTCAGCTAACAGCAGAACGGGTAAAGATTAAAATCGGGGCAGCAGTTCAGCAGCAAGAAGAAGATAGTATTGAAATCCAAGGTCAGGATCAAGTGTCTGGACTACCAAGACCAGCATCCTTAACAACGGGCGAAGTAGTCGAGGCTATGGAAGCTCCACTGCATGACATTGTAGAGACAGCGCGTCGGGTACTGGAAAAGACCCCTCCAGAGTTAGTATCCGATATCATCGACCGGGGCGTTGCGTTAACCGGGGGAGTAGCGCTGCTGCGTGGCATCGATAAGCTGCTGACAAAAGAACTTGGCATTCCTGCATATGTAGTTGATAATCCTACCACAGCGGTTGCGGAAGGCGCAACTCAGGCATTGAAGCTTTACCCGGTCATAAAACGGAATTTGCCGCCTGTATAATGTCTTAATTAAGAAATTTGAAGGTTCCTCTAAGAGGAGAGGGAAAATAGGGTTCTGGTGAAAAGATGAGGCACCAGAACCCTATCGATTCTATTGGCGGGGATTCAATATTGCGATGTTCTATCGATAAGCGTACAATATCAGTCGAGATAGAAGGTCATGTGCTGAAGGTGGGTTGCTGGATCGGTATATTCAACCCAAACACCTAACGGGACATTGACGTTTACTGGTGCATAATTCAGGATGGCTTTAACCCCGGCTGAAACAAGTTCGTCTGCTACTTCTTGGGCGTAAGGTGCTGGGACGGCAATCATCGCGATTGAGATCTTCTCAGCCTTGATCGTAGCACTCAATTCGGCAATATCCTTGATGGTGAAAGTTCCGGTTCTCTGTCCAATTTTCTGGGGATCATTGTCAAATATGTGAGTGATTTTAAAGCCTCGGTTTGAGAAACCCTGGTAGCGGGCGACTGCACTACCGATATCTCCAGCGCCTACGACGATCATTGGCCAGACGCGATCAACCTTCAGGATGCGTTCTAGCTGCTCGGTAAGGAATTCAATATTGTAGCCGGTGCCCTGCTTGCCAAACTCACCAAAATGTGAGAGGTCTTTTCTGATCTGGGCAGCAGAGATTCCGAGTCGTTCGCCCAGTTCCTGTGATGAAGTTAGCTGGCGACCTTCTAAAATCATGTGCTGCAATGCTCGCAGGTAGAGCGGCAGCCGCCCGATGACGATATCAGGGATTGGATTACCTTTCATATTGTTCTCCTCCATGGCTGGGTGTGACATGCATGAATTGTATCCTCTGCATGGGGAGGCAGCAAACATGCAGCACACTTCTCAATATGGATGCAGGCTGACGTGTCATAAGATACAGCCTAATTCATAAAAAATGCGGGTAAAGTATTTAACCATAGTTATTGACATTGTGCGAATAAACACAACAATCGTACAACAACAGGACAATGATAGCACAATATACACCCCACCATTATTCAAGTGTATCGTTAATCTATTTCCTACCGACGGGCTGCACCCCGAGATTAGCGATTGAAAAACGCCGAATGGTATAATTTCAGCGCTATGTTTATTGATGAAGCTGAAATAGTCGTTCAATCGGGGAAGGGAGGCGATGGTGCGGTGCATTTCCGGCGGGAAAAATATGTCCCCCATGGTGGTCCGGATGGTGGCGATGGCGGCCGTGGAGGGGATGTTTTCCTGCAGACCAATCCCCATTTGAATACACTCTATTCATTTCGCCATAAAACACGCTTCAAAGCCGACGATGGCAAAAACGGGGCTAAGCAAAAAATGACCGGGGCATCGGCGGAAGATTTGATTATTCCAGTCCCGGCGGGGACGATTGCCTATGACGCTGAGAGCGGGCAAATATTAGGCGACTTGATGGAACCCGATCAAAAGCTGGTAGTCGTACATGGGGGGCGCGGTGGGCGTGGAAATACACGCTTTTCGTCCTCACGCAACCAAGTACCTCGCTTGGCCGAGAAAGGTGAGCCAGGGGAGACCCGAACGATACGCCTGGAATTGAAATTGATCGCTGATGTTGGTATTGTTGGGGTACCGAATGCGGGTAAATCAACTTTCTTGTCGGTTATTACCAACGCCAAACCGAAGATCGCTGCTTATCCTTTCACGACCCTCGAACCCAATATCGGGGTAGCAGAGTTGGATGCCGATAACACATTGGTGCTGGCGGATATCCCTGGATTAATCGAAGGTGCTCATCAGGGCATTGGTTTGGGACATGCTTTCCTGCGCCACATCCAACGGACGCGGGTCTTGATCCACCTGCTTGATGGGATGGCCGACGACCCATTACTGGATTTTGCTCAGATTAATAGCGAACTAGCGTTGTTCGATCCCGCATTGGAGCGTAAACCACAAGTCGTGGTACTGAATAAAATGGATCTTCCCGATGTGCGTGCTCGCTGGCCGGAAATTGAAAACCAACTCGAAAAACGCGGCATAAAGTCGTGGGCAATTTCAGCCATCAGTGGTGAAAATGTACGCGAGGTGCTTTACCAGGCCGCGGCTGTATTAGATGAGGCGGAACCACTCCTGCAGCCTGAGCAGCTCCCGTTATATACGGTTGCTGATGATCCACGTGAATTTACGATTAAGCGCGAGAATCTTGGCTGGCGTGTCCAGGGAAAATCGATTGAGCGAGCAGCTGCGATGACATACTGGGAACATGATCAATCTGTATATCGTTTCCAAAAAATACTGCAGATGCTTGGCATTGAAGAAGCCCTGCGGGATGCGGGTATCGAAGAGGGGCATATCGTCTTCATTGCAGACCATGAGTTGGAATGGCAGAATTAACCGGCAAGAATCTCCGTGGTGATGGACCATCACCCAGAAGAAAGGTAGGAATCTTTGGGGGCACATTTGACCCACCCCATATTGGACACCTGATCCTGGCAGCGGAAGCCTGTATTCAACTTGGCTTGGACCGGGCTCTGTGGGTGCTGACGCCTGATCCACCTCATAAGCTAGATAAGAAGTTTGCCCCCATCGCTGCACGAAAGGCAATGGTATTGGCTGCCATTGCCAAGAACCCTGCTTTTGAATTTTCAAGCGTAGACCTCGAGCGGAAGGGCCCCCACTACGCCTATGACACTATAAAAATCATCGCTTCCCAGCATCCTGGTACTGCAATTTGCTACATCGTTGGTGAGGATTCACTTCTTGATTTCCCGCGTTGGTACCGGCCGCAAGATTTTGTCTCCGATTGCGATGAGATCGGTGTCATGCGTCGAGAAAGGCCTGCAAGTTCGTACGACCAGTTGGAGGAGAGTATTCCTGGGATCGGAGCGAAGATCAGCTACATCAATACCCCAGCTATCCGGATTTCTTCCTCGCTGATTCGGGAACGGATTGCTACTGGTGGTCATTTCCGCTATTACATACCGGATGGCGTCTATCGTGAGATTATATTGCGGAATCTGTATTCAGGTTAACCGGCTCAATTGGAAATTAGAAATTCCAATTTGCCCAGCGTATCTATGCAATCATGGTCACCATAAAGACAAGTCTACAATAATGCGCTACATCGATCCGCATCTATGTCGTGAAATGATTTATTCTTAGTTTGGTATGAATATATACTTCATCATTTGTTGTCTTGATGTTCTTGCATTTCTCAGCATAATCCCGCAAGGGTAGGTACATGTAGCTGATTACGTGGAAAGGCATTGTGCCGCCAAGCAAAAACAATCAGTTAGCGATGGTTGCAGGCGTACAATGGAAGCAACTATCCATCACAGCGGGTGTTATAGCCGTTAGCGTTGGCCTGTAAATTGCAAACAAAGCTAAATCCGGGAGGAAGCAGATATTGAGTGGTAATGAGCATAGCTACCATATGAGCGCGGATCAATTCCGCCAGTGGGGCCGGGCAGCAATCGACTGGATAGCTGATTACATGGAGGGCGTCGAGCACTACCCAGTATTGTCCCGCTCAGAACCTGGAGAGATCCGGGCGATGCTACCGGATTCACCACCTGTAAACGGGGAATCATTTGAGCAAATACTAGCGGATTTTGATGAAGTCATTATGCCGGGTATCACACACTGGCAATCCCCCAATTTCTTTGCCTATTTCCCGGCTAATACATCGGGTCCATCCATCTTGGGGGATTTACTCTCCTCGGGGTTAGGTGTGCAGGGTATGCTGTGGGCGACCAGTCCTGCCTGCACCGAACTAGAGACCCATGTGCTGGATTGGTTGGCTGAGATGTTGGATTTACCAGCCAAGTTTCATTCCAATGGCTCTGGGGGTGGAGTGATCCAGGATAGTGCCTCAAGTGCATCGCTTTGTGCTCTCTTAGCTGCTCGTGAACGAGTACTAGATTACCAGGGAATAGTAAGCGGGTTGGACGGAAATTTGGTTGCATACACATCGTCCCAAGCGCACTCATCGATTGAGAAGGCCTGTATGATCGCGGGAATTGGCCGCCAGAACTTGCGAACAATCGCCGTGGATGAAAATTACGCCATGCGGGTTGATGACTTACAAAGCCAAATTGAAAGTGACCGGCGCGCTGGTTTGAAACCATTCTTCGTTGGTGCAACCGTTGGTACCACTTCTTCGAATGGGATAGATCCCCTGAGGGAGATTGGTGCCATCTGCAAGCAGGAAGGATTGTGGCTGCATGTCGACGCCGCAATGGCAGGGACAGCGGCAATATGTCCAGAATATCGCAATATCCACGATGGGATTGATTTGGCAGACAGCTACTGCTTTAATCCCCACAAATGGATGTTTACAAATTTTGATTGCGATTGTTTCTTCGTGGCTGACCGTGCCGCGCTTATCCGAACGCTAAGCATCTTGCCTGAATACTTGCGCAACCAGGCAACCGAGTCAGGCGCAGTGATCGATTATCGGGATTGGCAAATTCCGTTAGGACGCCGGTTTCGGGCGCTGAAACTGTGGTTTGTTATTCGTTCTTATGGTGTCGAAGGGCTGCAGTTCCACATTCGGCGGCATATTGCATTGGCACAGGATTTTGCGAGTTGGGTGCGTGAATCCCCGTTGTTTGATATAGCGGCTCCAGTACCGCTCAATTTAGTATGTTTCCGCCATAAGGCTGGTGATGAGTTTAACCAAAAGCTATTGGATAGGCTTAACGCAAGCGGTGAATTATACTTGACGCATACGGTACTTGCTGGGCAGTACACCCTGCGCTTCTGTGTTGGCCAGACATATACGGAAGAACGGCATGTCGCAAAGGCATGGAAACATATCCAAGGTACTGCCGAACGTTTATCCTTATAATGGAATGGCTTAGTTTTTATAGATGGAGGTGGACCGGGAATTTATAACTCAATAAAGATTTCATATACCCACGATTGGGATGGGTATAAAAAGAATGCATTTTTCAATTGCAGGTCATCATTATTTAAGAATTATTTGTCAAAAGATATTGGGTTCATGAAAGGAGAGTAACATGGAAAAAGCAGGTTTTGGAGGCCGTTTTGTTGCCTATTTAGTGGATAACATACTTGTCGGTTTGGTTAGTACGGTGTTGTTTGGATGCTGTGCGGTTCCATTTTTCATGTTTGGTGGGCAGGACGATGATTTATTGGGAATATACATCGCCGTTATATCCTGCTTGTGGATTGCTGGATTGTTCATCATTCAATTTGTTTATTTTGGCTATTTTTGGAGCAAACGCGGCCAATCACCTGGAAAAATGCTGCTGGACATCGAAGTCATTAAAGAAGATGGTAGTCTGATGTCATTCTTCGAAGCCGGTTTGCGCGGCACCTTGGGCTACTGGTTGAGTTCGCTGATCTTCTACCTGGGCTTTTTGTGGGCACTATTCGATGAAAACAAAGAGACCTGGCATGATAAGATCTTCTCCACCGAAGTCTTGTATAAATCGGAGCGGATATCGTAGCTTCAGCTAAGAAGAAAAATGCCTGTGCCCAGATGGGTGCAGGCATTTTTTTATAGCATTTAAATTTCAAGTTCTTTAGATATGTAATTTCACAGTTTTCGTATAGTCAAAGGTATTTAGATGTTGGCGAACGTTGAACAGAGTAATAAGTATTAGAGTATATTTATATTATCTTGCATGATCATTTAGAGTCCAACCTGTTTGAATTCGCCGAAGGTAGCATTGCTTATCAAAAGATGGTGTAAATTGTCTGCCAGGAACAGTCTGAGAAGCTCATTATGTGTTGAATTTGAGTTTTGGATAGCACACCTGCCTTTACTAGGCAATCGACAATCTGCTTGGCAGCGAACAATCGCTAACACAAATGTAGCTTGAGAGAATACTATGGAATTAAAAATTGAAATCAACCCACCTTTTTCCCTGGAAAGCGTGGTGAATTCGCATGGTTGGGTGCAGCTCAGACCATTTAGCTGGGATCCTGAGGCCAGGATACTGAGTTACGCTGATAAATTGGCAAGCGGTACTAGCGTAAAATATTTCATCACTGGCACCGAAAATGGGGTGCATGTCTCAGTGATCGGTGAAGTGAAGGACACTGAGCGGGCAGAAATTGAGCCACGAATAGAATGGATGCTTGCTGCAGAACAAGACCTAAGCGATTTCTATATAGCTGCAGCAAATGAACCGAAACTAAGTCAAGCAGTTGCTAATGGTCAAGGCAGAATCTTGCGCAGTGCAACGGTATTTGAAGACGTGCTCAAAACCATGTTAACAACCAATACGGCCTGGAGCGGAACAAAACGGATGGTTAACTCCCTTCTTGATTTGTATGGTAAACCGTTGCAGGATGATGTGAGCGATCGCTCTTTTCCCACACCAGAGATACTCGCCAGTAGCTCTGAGGAAGAGCTTAGAGAAAATGCCCGCTTGGGGTATCGATCACCCTATGTGCTGGAGTTAGCGCGTTCGGTTACAGATGGCGAATTAGACCTTGAAGCCTACAAGCGAACAACGATGCCAACTGAAGAGCTGCGTAAGGAGCTATTGGCGATCAAAGGTATTGGGCAGTATGCTGCGGCCAATTTATTGATGCTCCTCGGGCGTTATGATTACATTCCAATCGACTCCTGGGCTTTTAAGACCGTCAGCGAGGAATGGTTCGAAGGTGAGCCTGTCAACAAAGAGCAAGTAGAAGCTGTCTTCCAGGACTGGGGAGCGTGGAAAGGTTTGGTATACTGGTTATGGGAGTATTCCGGTGGTGATTGAGCATATTTGGCGAAGGAATCGTCCAGAACGAAGATGGTGACTGACGAGTTGATGGTAACTGCAGCTAAACGATGGTATGGGGAACTCTGGAGTGAAGGTTTACTTGAGGTCGCTGACGAGATCGTTGCCTCAGATTACAATCCGGAGTGGATCCACATCGATAAATCGGGTCCGGAACAGGTTAAATACGAAGTCAGTTACTTCCGCTCGGTTTTTCCGGACTTAGTCTACCGGATTCTGGATCGTTCAATTGGTACAGAACGCGTCTGGATTCGTTATAAGGGGCAAGGCACTCATTTAGGCTCCGCCTGGGGATTTGAGCCGACTGGAAAAAAAGCTACAATCGAAGGGGTGAGCATACTTTACTTCGATTCGACAGGCAAAATTAGAGACCAATGGGGAGCATTCTGCTTCTACGACATTTTTGAAGAACTCGGCTTAGTGCCACCATTTGGGGAACTGAGTTCGTTTACCCAGAATTATGCTGGTCTTACAGTCAAATAGCGTCTCAATCCAGTGTAGAAAAGTCTATGAAAGTTGGCTAGGTTGTGCTAAACTCTAAGCGAAACCAATTTATCTGCATGAGTATTGCATTTTGAATCCTATCTATGGGGAGCACTCTATCAGTCACTGAGAAAGGTTGGAGAAAATGACAACAGGAAAAGTGAAAAAATCGCATTACGGATTCTGGTTTGGGGTGATCGGATTTATCGTCGGGTTGGTAGTTGTCGTAATTGCTACCTGGCTGACACTGAGTGCTGCAAATCTACCCATTGAGCTTGCCAATATTATTCAAGCTCATCTCAGCAACCCCTTGTTATGGCTTATCGATACATTACCATTTATCCTGGCAATCATGGCTGGCATGATTGGGGCTCGTGAGAGCGCTGCCCAGGAAAGCCAGTTTAAATATATGCAGGTTGCCAGAGCCTATCAAAACCGAACAGAACGTTTTAAAGAGAAAGAAGCTGAATGGCAGCTGCAGCAAAAAGAGTGGGAAGCTCAAATTGAACACGAAGTCGAAACCCGCAAGGGTATAGAGTTGAACCTATCTGAGACAGAAAAAGAGTACTATGAGACCGAGCAAGTCATCAGCAAAGGTAAGCGTGAGTGGGAAGCTACCTTTGATGCGGTCAAGGATCTTGTCATCGTAACAGATACACACGACGAAGTTGTCCGCTGCAATATGGCAACTTCACTTGCATTAGGGGTGGATTTCCCTGAGATCATTGGTAAACCGATTCGTGAACTACTGCTAGGAGACGACGCATATATTGAGGCTTTCCCGGTACCTGGATCGGAAGCAACTTTTCCCGTACTAGAGGGGTGGTATGAAATTGCCAGCCATGATGTCATGCTTGAAGCAGGAAAAAGTGGAAAGATTTACATCCTGCGGGACATCACCGAACGCGTCCAAGCAACGCATGCCCTCCAGCGGCAAATGCAGTACTACGAGGCACTCGTAGATAACCTTCCAGTTGCCTTGGTCACGATGAAGCTAGACAATACGATTGTAGACTGCAACCCAGCTTTCGAGCAGTTGTTTGGCTATGCACGAGATGAAGTTCTAGGCGCACCACTTTATCCATTGATAGCGCTACCCTCCGATCTCGAAGAATCTCGCCCACTCATAGAAGTCACACCCAGTGATGACGTGGTTAGCGAAGTCGGTAAACGAAAACATCAGGATGGATCCATATTGGATGTGGAAGTTTTTGGTATTCCAGTGATCCTTTGGGGGAAGCAGATTGGTGTGCTAGGAATATATCATGACCTCTCCCGGATACCCGAGGTGAAGGAAGCCCGCCTTGAAGCTTTGGAGGCGGATGCCCTGTTTGATAAAGTTCAGGCAGAAGTTGATAAGGAAATTGCTGCCAAAGAGCGCAGTACGATCACGGCAACCATGGCAGGCATGGTTGCGGCTGAGACGATGCGTACCGCACAAGAGGAGCCAGATGTCGAAGAATTCTTCCCTGAAGAGATGGGTGAAGGAATCATTGAGGAGGACATTAGCGATGTCGATGCCGATTCTGAAGCTCGGGTATCTATCCCACCATTTCTAGAAGAATTCATGGCTGAAGAAGTAGAACCTGGTCTGGAACCTGATATTGTTGATGAACAAGAAGTATTGGTTGAAGAGCAGATTGAGGTCAGCGAAGAAGACGATGAAGCAGAAGCAGAAGCAGAGCCTTCAATCCAGGCGGCCGCTCCGCTACCTGTCAGAAAAATCGAGGGGATTGGCCCGGTATATGCTGAGAAGCTAGCCGAGGTAGGAATTCAGAACACCCAAGATTTATTAGCTGCCAGTGCTGACCGGAACTCCAGGGACGAGTTGGCACAAAATACAGGCATATCACCTACATTGATCCTGGGGTGGACCAACCGAGCAGACTTAATGCGGGTACCTGGTATCGGTGAGGAGTTTTCAGACCTACTGGAAAAATCCGGTGTTGATACAGTCAAAGAGCTAGCATACCGGAATCCAGAAAACCTGCACAAGAAAATGAATGAAGTCAACGATGAGAAAAACCTTGTCCGCCGTACCCCCAGCCTGGGAGAAGTAACTCGCTGGGTGGAAGCCGCCAAGGATTTGGATCCACTGATAACATACTAGCAGTTCTTAACAATTTTTACTAAGTGAGGCTGGGCAAACTACACGTGCTCAGCCTTTTTTCATACCGCTTTCCTAGAATCGTGAGACCATAGTGGTATTTATGCTGCCATTAAGCTCTTTCCGAGACACATTGAACTGTACTGAACACAGTTCGTATTTAATATAACAGGTCTCAGCTATCGCAGGGATACATGTCAAATTAAGTATCCATTTTAAACCGGAGGTATGCGATGTGGACAAAAATTTCAGCTATCGCCATCCTGATGGTGGCACTTTGCGGATGTTCAAGTGCTGCTGTTCTAACTCCTACCGAAGTTCCAGTTGCAAGGGAGAGCGAACCAATTCCCTCGGACACGCATACTCTGAGCCCCACCAAAATGGATCGACCACAAGGATCAGAGACACAAATCAAGCAGCCAACAATAACCCCAACTGCTCTAGTGCCGAAGCGGTCTCCGACAACAGAGTTATTAAGGATCAAACTGACCAGCCCGGCATTTAACACTGGCGGCATGATTCCGAGTAGATACAGCAGGGATGAAGAAGATATCTCGCTTCCCCTAACCTGGGGCGAACCACCGGACGGGACTGAGAGTTTTGCGATCGTGATGGAATCAGATCCTTTGATGGATGGTGATGTCCGCTGGGTTCATTGGGTGCTCTACAATATCCCTGCAGAGCTGCGGGAGCTGCCCGAAGGACTGACTCCAGATGCCGAAGGACGCATGCCTGATGGGAGCCAGCATCTCGAAAATAGCTGGCAAGAACTCCGTTATGGAGGCCCAAAAACACAGCGTTTTGAGACCCAGAAATATACCTTGACGATCTATGCCCTGGACCGGCTAATAGATCCGCTTGAATTGGAGGGGGAACTCGAGAGCGAAAATTGGTTTGGGTCTGCCAAGGATGGCTTACTCGCGGTAATGGATAAGCATATCTTGGCGGTAGGGGTACTCAAGGGAAAATACAAACCGCAGTAGGTTGATTCTACGGTTCCAGTTTACTTGTCAGCAGGATCACTCATTGGATCAAATAGGCTGCCTCCGGTTGGTGGATTCTCAATGGCTGGAGCCATTCTTGCGCCAAAGGGGGAGGGGAAGTAAGCATCTTTTGCAATTGTATTTTCAGGGGTACCGCATAGCAATTTTGTACAAAGAGATGACGGTTTGAACTTGCTAGGGAACACATCCTGGCTAAGCATCAGTCAGAAAATCAAGGGCGCTTAGGATGGCGGCATGGTAATCAGGAGTGTAATTGTATCCGCTACCAGGAACTATTTGTAAAGTGGCTGGAATCCCGTGGTCGGTGAGGATATCTGCAAAGGCTCCTATCTGCTGAATGTGTTCGGCAGCATTATTTTTGCCGGTAATGAACACGGCGCGGAGTTTTGGACCTTCAGTAGAAGCTGCGATTGGGGCTTGGGATAACCATGACTCCCAACTGTCCGGATTGTCCAACAACGGCCCGGTAGGTGTGACTGCCAATATACCGGTCAAAGGAAGGATACCTTCTAGTGCGATTCGGATGGCAACGCCTCCGCCCATACCATGTCCAGCAATGACGACTCGTTCAGGATCAAGGGCATAGCGAGAATCCAATGAAGCCAAATGAGCGCTAATTTCCTTGCGGGCAACCGCATAATCATCCCAGATATAACCATCTTTCCAAATGGCTTGTGATGATTGGGGTGCTGCGACTAACCAACCTGCTTGCGCTGCCGGTTTCCAGAACTCAAGCGAGTACTCCACGGTGGCATTGCTGGCATGCAGTCCGAGCAAACAAGCGCAGCGCGTATCCACAGAAAGGCAACCTCCTTCTGGCCGGAGCGTAAGCAGCGGGTAGCGCTCAGATCGTGCCTGGGCTTGCAGCGCCCGGTTGGCAAGCACAAGCTCTTCAAAACGGGCAGCAGCCTGGATGTTTTCTAGGGCTGGACTCTTCCTGAGGAGTGTTTCTGCATACCAAATTTCATTCTCCAACGTTTGCTCAAGTATATCCAGGGCTAGGTCACATTCTCCCAGACTGGCCGCCATGCAGATGCGCCAGTAATCTAATAGCGGTGCTTGTTGTGGATACAGCGCTAACTGGTCGGTGGCAAGTTCGTACGCAGTTTGGTAGTCACCTGCCTGGTAAGAGCTCTGGATGGCTGCCTGGATCGTGTTGATATCGCTCATACTATTGCTTGACCTGTGGTTGCCATGATGCCTGACTGCAGATATAGCTTATTGTACAACATCTTTCCAGGCTACTTTTCATGATCTCGGAAGTCAGCATAGCGATACTATTTCCACATTGAACCGAGGTTCCGCGAAGCATTAATCAGCTACTTTTAATGTCAGCGAAGCATTTCCGGAGCTAATCAATGTAAGAAGCGATACTGGGAATGGCAGGTAATGCCCGGTTGGGTAGTCGTAGTTCGGGTTTTCGGGTGCGCCCATTAAATCCCATGTATCTCGGTAAGTGTCCAGCGTGAACGGTACATCTGTATTGATCGACAGTTGGGCTGATCCAGGGCTGATCCAGGTGATCTGCTGATCCGCTCGGTTGATCTGAACCGTGTCAACCCAACCGGGCATGAACCGGAGCCATGGATCGACGACAACTGGTATATATAAAACCGCGCTGCGCTCACTTTTGTACGCTAGTTCAAGAGAATGATCAGTTATGCGATATATTTTTGATACTCCAGGACGCTCAAATGCGATTGAGTCTGCAGAAATGCTGGCTGTGTATGACCCTCCAGTTTCGGCAAATGCCCCCGGGATCACATCCGGATCAGCATGCGGACCGGCATCTACCTGCCAGAGAGATGGATCGCTTGTAGCAGTTGTAAACTGCGCACTGGGGGCAATCCACTGGTGGACCATCCCAGACTCGGAACGTGAGAATAGATGGGTTAGGGTGCCTTCGTCCATATTGAAGAAACCCAGCATGTACTCGTTCGCAAGTACACACTCCAACTCTCCATCAAGATCTAGATCTTCCTGGCAACTGCTGAGCAACGTGGGGGCAGCATTCCACCGGGATGCTGCAAGCAACAGCAGAACATGACCTGCGTAGTTTGCCCGTAATGTCATCAACTCATCTACTAGAGGGTAAACAGGACTCAGCAGATCAGCGTAGCTATGCCAAGCTTCACCAACCAATGGATCATTCACTGCGTTAGGCAGCTCAGATATGAGGCTATTAGTTACTGAGTCAAATATGGGGAGGTCGTTGGTAATAGCTATTTCATTTGTTGAAGTCCACGGCATTGTAGCATGAGTGTTTATATCGGATGCAGTGAGAGGTTTGATCCAAGGATGGGCAGAGATGTAGCGCAATGTCTCGCGGACGCTCTGTGGGTCACCCCAAGTAGTAGCGACTAGATCTCCACCAAGCACCAGTACCGATGTACTCTTTTCATTGTGGCTGTTTTCCAAAGCCTGGCTGACAAGTTGTTGGCGGGTAAGCAGGGTCGGTCCTATTCTGCTAGCCTGCTGAATCTCACCAGTCAATTGAGGGCTGAAGGGGATCATTGTCCATCGTGATTGAGCGTTGCGAGTAAACATTCCCTGTGGTTCGTCAGTTGAGTAGAGCTTAAATATATTCGTATAGCCACTAAGATCCTGGGGGATAGTAGTGGCAAAGAGCATATGACTAGCTGGAAGCCCAAGTGATCCTGCGGCAGATCGGCTCTCAGCAGCTGCAAAGCGAACAAATTCATCTGGTACAGGGGGAAGGAGCTCACGGCCAACGGGATACGTAAACGGTACCACGTCCGGCAAGCTGATTAAGCCGCGTATGCTTAGTTCCTGGACCAGGGATAGGCTGCGAGCGAATTCTATGGCAGAGAGACGAGCAGGGGATTTGAGATCTAGCAATACCATGGGTATATCCATATTGCGAGCAGCACGTAGTAGATTGTATAGTCCGTGGCGGCTGCCCAAAGGACCAGTGTGAGCGCCATCCCAACGGCGCAGTGCTTGTGCAGGAGTATGCGCTGGGAAAACGTTCCAATAAGCAATAAGCACTTCGGCAGGAGGTGGCGGGTTTTGATTGAGTGCAAATGGTGCTGTTTTGTCGATTAACTTCCGGCCTCCGCGTTGGGAAACATATGCTTGAGCGAGAAAGCTGCTTGATGGGTTTCTTGTTTGATCAATTTGAAAACTGATAACGATGGTATCTAGGCTCGGATCTCTCATTATTCGTACTGCCAGGTTTTGGCGAGGTTTTTGTTCGCTATCTATTGCTTGGATGTCGCCATGAGCCGGTAGGAAAAGAAGCGTATCCCAATCTAGATCGGCTTGAGCTCCGTTTGGCAGCCACTGGGCACCGCCTGGCAGGTGATCGATGGCAAGGTATATGTCCTGATTGGGGATCACCTCCAGATCCAAGAAATCTAGCCGAAAATCTATCTGCCTGGGTTGAATCAAGCTTTCAGGCATTTTGAGATGGAGGCCGCTGCTCTCACGCATGTACGCTGCGATGATATCTTGGTCTGGTTGTTGCGTATCTATTGGATCAATAACCCGTAAGTCTGTGTACTTCCAATTTTGGGATGCACCTACAGCTGAGGAAGATGGCAGAACTCCACAGCTTGTGCAAATGATGAAGATTAGGATGAAAGTAATAAAACTACACGTTTTAGATGTCACGGAGTAAGATTATACCGCTGGAGAATAATCAGCTGACATTTTAGGAATGGTTTGAGAATGTGTATTTAATAGTTGTGAAGTAACTGTGAGAAACTAAATAAATTGTAGGGAGAAGTATGAAAAATCTGCCGATAATAACAGTAGACACTCGGGCAAGTGTCTGTTTCCGGGCGGCCTACGGGCTGCCCGGAATACTTTCTGTAACTTGGCGACTGCACAGGTAGAAGGGTGATTAATCAAGATTCGCATTCTCTTTCCAACTTGATTGAATTGATAGTCGCAGTGGGGAGTTGAATTCGCTTAGTCGTAATTTTCGTTAATCAATCATGCGTGATTATAATCCTGGGATCGAAGTGCAAGCAGCTATGTTCAACGCCATGGGAGCGCAGTGCACAGATTGGCAAACCTGTGATGAAATATAGATCGGTAGAAAAGATTGTTAAGAACAGTTACGATGAGGGGATTGTCATACCGGCATTCAATATTCCGTACCTGCCGATGATGGAACCGGTGGTCGAGGCAGTAAAGTATTGTGATAGTTTTGCCATCATAGAATGCGCACGCTTGGAATGGAAAAAATTTGCTGCCCAAAGCCTGGAGGCAGTTGCCCAGGAATTCGCATCTAAGGCAGACTTGGAATATGTTCGACTGCACTTGGATCATATCCCCGTTATTGATGAAGATGACCAAAT
>JBFENN010000048.1:0-20875 GCA_041551115.1 Anaerolineales bacterium | reverse complement strand
ATCGATCCAAGCGATTCTGCTACCATTGCAAGTCAAGGAAAATTTCACCACGACTATACCCAATTTTTAGATGCTCATGGTTTGCGCGGAGCCCGGATTGGGGTGGCACGCAACTTTTTTGGTTTTAATCCGAAGGTTGACCAAATTATGGAGAACTGTCTTGCTGTGATTAAGGAGAGCGGGGCTGAGATCATTGATCCAGCGGATGTTGATATTGACGAAGCACTCGCTGAAACTGAACTTGAAGTGCTGTACTACGAATTCAAGGCGGACCTAAATGCTTATCTTGAGGGCTTGGGGGCTCAAGCTCCAGTTCACTCGCTGCAGGATGTCATCGAGTTCAACGAACGCTGTTGCGACCAAGTGATGCCCTATTTTGGGCAGGAACGCATGCTTGCTGCCCAGGCTAAAGGACCACTTTCTGAAGCTGCATACATCAAAGCTCTAGAAACAAACCTTCGGTTGACCCGCGATGAAGGGATTGATAAGACTCTCCGTGACCACGATATTGATGCGATAGTTGCACCTTCGGGCGGACCTGCCTGGCTGACCGATTGGATTAACGGGGATCATTATGGCGGCGGCAGCTCTTCGCCAGCAGCAGTTGCGGGTTATCCCAACATTACTGTCCCCGCCGGCTATGTCTATGGGCTACCGGTTGGTATCTCCTTCTTCACGAGAGCTTTCCAAGAACCAACCCTTTTCCGCATTGCTTACGCCTATGAACAAGCAACCCTAGTCCGCCAACCGCCAAAGTTTTTACCTACAGTAAATCTTGATTGATTTATCCTTGAGCCAGATCTGACAAGATGAGCGAAACCAAATAAATGATGAACAAAAGCATCCAATATCGTTGGATGGAACCTGCCGAAATTGATCGTTTGCGCGAGATCGACCGAGCGGAGATCATTCGCCTTGGATTTAATTACAAAGACTCTCAACTCAAAGGTCGGCCTGTCAATTGGGATACACAAGGCTTCTCCCGTGAGGGCACAGGTGATCATTCCTTCGCTGGGCAGATAGACTTTTGTCGAGCACATATTGATGCAGGCGCGAGAATGATCGGCGCCTTCGATGGAAACAAGATGGTTGCTGTTGGGGTGCTGCGCCCTGAAATACGCCCACGATTGGCACAGTTAGCTTATCTGCAGGTAAGCAATGGCTATCGTCGGCAGGGGATTGCGTCACTTATGGTGGAGCAATTATTCCAATTTGCTGCTGCAACAGGTGCAGATCGGGTCTATGTCTCAGCCACACCGACGGGTTCTGCAGTTGGATTTTACCTGCGCCAAGGCTTTGCTCCAGTTAAACAACCTCTGCCCGAGCTTTATGCCTTGGAGCCAAATGATATCCATATGGTCAAAGACCTACATACCTATATGCAAAGCGAGGGATCTTGAATAGATTCCATCCTTCTGCTCACAATCTCCTGGCGGTTATTTTTTTACATGGTTCAAGTGTCTTTAATCTGGAGCAGATTCAGCATCGATTTCTTTTTCAGGTTCAGGATCACCCGGGCCGATGCCAAGCGGTTTCCATTTCTTCGGGTCTTTGAGCCGATGCTGGATACCACTGCGGTCATGCATCTCGTCGAAACCTTCAGGTTTGATGAATAACTGTTCACCATCAAGCAGCCCCAAAACACCGGTTTGCCCGGGTTCAGGACGTTTTTTACCGCTGAACTTCGCCGCCATGTCCGGAATATAGTCAACCGGCTCCTCGTAGGATGTAATATAGCCTTCATAATTGCGTAGCACAATTTTGTGGTCTGACATGCTGAGCATATAGTTTGGTGACACAGGGATTTTTCCGCCGCCGCCCGGAGCATCGATAATGTACTGGTGGACGGCATACCCGGACGTGTGGCCGCGCAAACCTTCCATAATCTCGATGCCTTTAGCAACTGGAGTGCGGAAGTGACCAGCACCCTCCACCAAGTCACACTGGTACAGGTAGTAGGGTCGTACCCGGATGTGGACGAGATCCTGGACTAGCTGGCGCTGGATATGGACATTATCATTCACGCCGGCCATTAGGACAGCTTGATTGCCAAGTGGGATACCTGCGCGTGATAAACGATCCGCTGCAGTTTCTAGCTCAGCACTGATTTCGTTTGGATGGTTGACATGAATATTCATCCAGAGCGGATGGTATTTCTGGAGCATGTTGGTTAAGTCTTCGGTAACACGCATCGGAAGAAAAACAGGCACTCGTGATCCGATCCTCACGATCTCGATATGCGGGATTTCCCTCAGTCGCCGTAAGATCTCTTCAAGAATTTTTGGCGCCAACACCAGCGGGTCACCACCGGATAACAGGACATCGCGAACTTGTGGTGTCCGGCTGAGGTATTCCAGCTGCATTTCAAATTCCGATCGTGAGAAAGTAGCGGCTGGATCGCCTACAATCCGTGACCGGGTGCAGTAGCGGCAGTATGTTGCACATTGGGTTGTAACCAACATCAGGACCCGGTCCGGGTAGCGATGCACCAACCCGGGAACAGGGGAATGACGATCTTCCGCTAATGAATCTTCCATCATCGAGGTGAACGGCACCATCTCGCGGGCGGTAGGAACGACTTGCTTACGGACGGGGTCATCCGGATCATCCGGGTCGATCAAGGATATGAAATAGGGTGTGATATCAACGCGGAACAGACCCGCGCTTGAGAGAGCCTCCCGTTCGGATTTGGTAAGCTTGATCACTTTCTCAAATTCGTCAACTGTGTTGATGCGGTTGCTTAACTGCCAACGCCAACTGTTCCACTTTTCATCTGGTACATCAGCATAAAAAGGTGCTCGTTTTGAAGAGAAGTTACGTTTGGACATTCAATATACTCCTGAGAATAAATACCTCTTAAACTATTGTCGTGTGGGCAGCGTTCAAATCGTATATAACCGGAAAGGGATTCAATATATCACAGATTCGTGTGGGTCGTGATCGCTGCGGGCAAAACCGGCTGTGTAGGAAGGGATAAAGGTCACGATAGCAGCAGGATTCAAGGGCTGAGCATAATTTCTTGGCTGGTCAGGTGGATGATATCATTCAAGTTGCGCCTGCCTTCCGTGATCACCAACAATACGTGAGTGGTCTTTTCGACAGTGTAGGGGATCTCTGCTGCGAAAGAACCAAAGCCATTTTGGATCGGGTTATCTACGCTTACAAGGCGCATACCCACCTCACTACCGTCCGCAGCAATCAACTTTGCCACTAACGGTTGGTTGCTGCCTGGGCGTGCGATCCCAGAGATCCGAACAATACCACCTTGGATAAGTGACCTGCGGGTAGGTTGTTGTATGACAATTGGCGCAAGAACATCAATGGGAGGAATGATATCCGGGTTGCCAATTGACATCAAGATTAGTGGCACATAATTCAACGCGGTGGTCCGCCCATATTCATCTTCGACACTGATTTGCAACCTACCCGATTCAGCGTTTGCAGTGATCTCATACTCGATCTCAGTTTGCATTACCGCCCAGGCGCGCGGCGGTAAAGAAGAGAAAGTCTTAATCTGGCGCGTAAGCAATCTGCTATCTTCACCCAGCAGTTCGATTCGCACTTTCCCGCCGGCTCCTGGTCGCAAGTATGCATAGATCGGCAGTGGTGATGTCACTTTTGACAATGCTCCTAAATTACGGATTTCAATCTCGGCATTGGGGATCTCGTCGATGGCTGTTGGTCCTGGTGAAGGCGTTGTGGTGAATGTCGTGGGGATTGCCATGGGGAGAGTTGCGGTCGGCGGAATAGTAGGAGAGGGCGTTGGTGTTGGACTTACAATCGGCATAATAGGTGGAGTAAGCACTGGCTGCTCAATCGAAGCGGGTAGCACAGTTCCGCTTTGTTCAGCTTCAATCGTTAATGCAATCAATGTTGGCAGATATTCTGTCGGAAAAGGTGTCGGCAATCTAGAACGGACCATATTAGCACAGCCAGTAAGCACAAGCCCAAGCAGGCATGCGGATAGCAGTCTTATCTTGATCCGATTAGTGACATGATTCTGAGATCTTGGCTTGATCATAATCCTGGATAAGTAGTCTTAGGATGTGCAGTACTCTGCAATTATTTCTTCTAAGGTTTCTAAACGAAGTGGTTTGGCGAGGAACGCGGTTGCGCCTGACGCCAAAGAGTGTTCACCAGCATCGCTTGCTGGACTAGCCGAAAGGATGAATATGGGCACCCCATTGGAATCGTCTATCTCTCGCAATTTCTGTTGGAGGTGAAATCCATCAGTGTCCTGTAGTTGGATATCGCTAAAGATGAGATCAAAAGATTGGTTGTTTGCCAAGAAAAGGGCTTGATCACCAGATATTGCTGTCACTGGTACATGACCTAAGATCTCTGCTGCCCTGCTGAGAGTTTCAAGTGATACAGTGTCATCGTCAATAAATAGGATGCGGGCCATAAGTACCCTTCCCTCAGTCGATGAAGCCTGCCGCGGATTCTACCATATCGTGAGGTGGCATTTATGGATCTTGCGAACAGCCGGTCTGTCTAGCCCGATCTAAGTGCAGACCAAAAAGGGTGTGTTTGACTTCTGTCAACACACCCTGTGCTCCATAATCCACAAACGAATTACGTGTCGTAGATTTCCGAAAACTTATCGGTAAGATAGCGAACGTAAGGGGTGGGATCGATCTTGGATCCGGTCACTCGTTGAACCAGCTCTTGGGGTTCGAATTTGCTGCCGTGACGATGTATCTTCTCAACCAGCCAAGCTAAAAGGTCAGCAAACTCGCCATTACGAATTTGGTCATCCAGGTCCGGAATATCCTGGTTGATAACTTCCCACAATTGAGCGGACACTAAATTCCCGAGGGCGTAAGTCGAGAAATAGCCTATTCCACCAAAGGACCAATGGATATCCTGAAGAACGCCTTCTTTGTCATTGGTCGGAGTGATCCCCAGGTATTCTTGAAAGCGTGAATTCCAGGCCTCAGGCATATCCTTTGCCTGTAGAGCTCCTTCCATCATACCTATTTCCAATTCTAACCTCAGCATGATGTGCAGATTGTAAGTGGCTTCATCGGCCTCTACGCGAATTAAAGAAGGCTCTACTTTGTTGATCCCTTTGTAAAATGTTAGCACATCAATGTTCTGCAGCTGATCGGGGAAAAATTCCTGCAAGCGTGGATAAAAGTGCTCCCAGAATGGCAAGGAGCGGCCGACCATATTTTCCCACATGCGCGATTGTGATTCATGAATCGCCAGCGAAGAACCACCTTCTAAAGGTGAGCGCGCTAAGTCATGGTCACAGCCAAGTTCATATAGACCATGTCCGGCCTCATGGAGTGTGCCAAATAAGGCGGTGTTATAGAAGTTCCGATCGATGCGGGTGGTTATGCGGACATCATCAATGCCAAAGCTGGTTGTGAATGGATGGACCGATTTGTCCTGCCGACCGCGCTTCCAATCAAACCCATATTTAGTGATGACCTCTTCGCCAAAAGCCCACTGCTTGTCCTCATTATATTGCAGGTGCAGGAACGAATCGTCGACTTGTTCACTCTCTGCAATGGCTTGAACTAATGCGACTTGCTGGGGACGCATAGTGTCAAATATCTCTTTGACATCAGCGGTTTTCATCCCCGGCTCAAAATCATCCAGCAATGGATCATAAATATGATCATAGGGGGCGAAGAACTCAGCATAACGCTGGCGCATGGTAATGATCTGTTCTAGATAAGGTTGGAACTTGGCGTAATCATTCTCTTCCCGCGCAGCCTCCCAGGCGGGGTGTGCTGCGGTGGTTAATTTCGCTAGCTCTGAAACGTACGATGTAGGAACTTTGGTTAATTTTTCGAAATCACGCTTTGTGACCTTAATTAACCGGGCATCATTAGAGTCGGGATCTAACCTTTCAGCGAATGGTTGCAGGTCTTCTAGCAACTGCCCGATTTCCGGGGAAGTAAACTTCGTATGGGATAAGCTTGATATGGTTGCCAGCTGATCCCCGCGGCCTTCTGCTCCACCAGGGGGCATATAGGTTTGCTGGTCCCAACCAAGCAATGCTGATGTCGCATTGAGATCAGCAATTTCTGCTAGTCGAGTTTTTAGCTCTTTCAGTTTGTTCTCCATCAAATAACCTCACTTGTGTAGAATTTTTAATATGGATAAGTCGTAAATCGTTTAGGCAACACGCCAGCGAAGTTGGGCCCCCCTTAATGCCGCTAGCACTTCCTGGGCAATAGCTACCGCTGTCCGCTCTTGTGCTTCGTGTGTTTGAGCAGCGATATGCGGTGTGGTAATTGTGTGCGGGTGTGCTATCAGAGCCGATTTGCCCGGTGGCTCGTCAGAGTACACATCGATGGCAGCACCTGACAGCTTACCTGACTCCAATGCCTCGAGCAGTGCGGTTTCGTCAATTAAGCCGCCGCGCGCGGTATTCACGATGTAGCTTCCGGGCTTTATTTCATCTAGTGCCTGTCGGTTAATCAAGCCCTGTGTGCTTTCAACAAGCGGGGTGTGTAGGCTGATGAAATCTGCACTGTGGTACAGTTCAGCTAACGGTACGGGTTTGGCCCCATGTTGAGATATAAGCTCATCTGGTAGCATTGGATCATAACCGAATACGTGCATGCCAAGCCCAGACGCCGCCCGTGCAACATGTGAACCGATATTCCCAACACCAATAATACCTAGTACCTTTCCGTTCAGTTCAACACCGACGAGTTCGTTTTTCTGCCACTTCCCAGCTTTAGTGGAAGCATTCGCTTGCGGAATAGAACGGGCAAGGGCAAATATCAACCCAAGCGTATGTTCAGCGACTGCTCTGGCTGTAGCAGTAGGCGTGTTGACAACAAGGATGCCCAACTGCTCAGCACTGATCAAATCGATGTTATCAGTACCAACCCCGGCGCGCCCGATTACTTTTAATCGGCTGGTATGAGCGAGTAATTGGGCATCGATAATTGTCCGGCTGCGTACGATCAGTGCGTCATAATCAGCAATCTCACCCAGCAAATTTGCCCTACTAATGCCCTTCTGGTCAGACACATCTGCATAGGAGCGTAAGAGCACCTGTCCTGCAGCGTGTAAACCGTCAGTGATTAATATTTTCCAGGAGGACATACCGGACCATACTTTGGGTGATGTCTGAGAGTAAATAGCCAACTAATTCTACTCGAAAACCGCACATAGGTGGATATAATGGGGAACAGCTGCTTGAAAACCCGGTTCTTGAACACCGTTTTTATTTGCCCCACATAGATGCTCTGAAGGAGAGAAATAATGTCAACCGAGCATGTTGTAGTTTTGATCACTGCCCCCTCACATGAAGAGGGAGAAGCAATTGCTACTAAGTTAGTTGAAAGCAAGCTGGCAGCATGTGTTAATATCCTGCCTGAAGTGCACTCGATATACAGCTGGCGTGGTGACATCCACACCGATCAGGAAGTCATCCTTTTGGCAAAGAGCCGGGCAGAGCTCTTTGATGACAAGCTGCTGCCAGCTGTGCTGGAACTGCATAGTTATGAAGTGCCGGAGGTTATTGCGGTCCCAATAATCCAAGGATTGAAAAGCTATCTTGCCTGGGTAACTGATGAAACGGATGGCTGACATCTCTCCACCACATTTGTTTACCGGCACCAAAATTTATCAATCAAGGTTAAGGACGTAGAATGATTTACGATTTTGATGAAGTCATCGATCGCAGAAAATCGGAAAGTACGAAATGGTACCGCTACGGACCGGATGTGCTGCCGTTATGGGTCGCGGATATGGATTTTATATGCCCAGAACCAGTACTGCGAGCGTTACAAGAGCGTGTAGCCCATGGTGTCTTTGGCTACCCAGAAGTCATGCCAAGTTTGATAGATATTGTCCTCCAGCGGTTAAAGCGTCTCTATGACTGGCAGGTAAAACCAGAAGACCTGGTCTTCATGCCGGGGGTTGTGCGGGGTTTCCATTTAGGCTGTCATGCTTTCGTGAATCAGGATGAGGCAGTCCTTGTGCAGACTCCCGTCTATCCGCCGATCTTAAGGGCAGCCAAAACAACGGGTATCCTTCACCAGGAGATGGCGCTGAACTTGAATGCCGATGGCTCATATGGTCTTGACATCGATCTATTCGAGCGGGCATTTAACGCTCAGACTCGGCTCTTTATTTTATGTAATCCACAAAACCCAGTTGGAAAAGTGTACTGCCAGGATGACCTGGAAAGAATGGCCGCAGTGTGCTTGCGTCACCAAGTGATCATTTGCTCTGACGAAATTCACGCGGAACTGCTCTTCTCTGGGCAGCGGCATATCCCCATTGCCGCTTTGGACCCCGAAATTGCACTGCACACGATCACCCTGATCGCGCCAAGCAAGACATTTAATATCGCAGGATTGGATTGTTCACTAGCTGTTATCCAGAATCCCGAATTAAGCAAGAAATTCTTGGCTGCGCGCAAGGGATTGATGAGCGGTGTCAACGTCTTGGGATTAACGGCGGCCTTGGCGGCATATCAATATGGAGATGATTGGCTTCAACAGGTACTTCAGTACATGGAAAACAATCGGGATTATTTGTATACATTTGTGAAAAATGAGCTAGAAGGCGTTCAGATGGCCAAACCAGAGGGCACTTACTTGGCATGGTTGGATTGCCGGGAAGCAGGCGACCGCGTTTCCGCAAACCCGCATAAATTCTTTCTTGAGCACGCTTGCGTGGCCTTAAACGACGGCTTGGATTTTGGGTCCACCGGTGCGGGCTTTGTGCGACTCAATTTCGCCTGTCCGCGCCAGACCCTTACCTCTGCCCTTTCCGCTATGCGGGATGCGCTTAACCATACATGAATAAGAAGTTCGGGGGGTGCGGCGATGTAGGCCTGCTAATTCATTATTTTTCGCGGCCAACAATATGATCTAAGGCTTGAAGTACGCAGATTTAACAGGCTGCCCTTCACCCAATCGTCCGAAAGACAGTTGGTATAGGATATAGTCGCCCGTATTACCTAGCAGGTTGCCGACCCTTATCATGCGCAGCAGAAGGCTTATCGCATCGGCCTTTTCTTGACCATACGCTGCGGTTAGTTTTTCTGTGATCCGCAGATCAGGCTGGGCATTTTGTTCTGCCCAGTGCTGGGCGTACAGCAACGCCTGGATCTCGTCAGTCGGGCACCCCTCAGGTAATTGACCGCTCAAAAGCTGATCGAGTTCATCAGGCAGTATACCGGCTTTTAACGCCTGCTTGGCATGGTGATAGCTGCAGTATCTGCATCCGTTGACTTCGGTAACTACCAGCATTAACCGCTCACGAAATGAATCCGAGATCAAATCGGTTTGCTGGGCGTGTTTCAATACGGTGCGGCCCTTGAGCAGTATCCACAGGTCATGCCCAAGTTCGATGGGTGAATGGTATCTGCGTCGTCCAAAAGGTTTCAAGATGTATCCGATCACTTCTTTGCTGTACACAAACAATGTATCTGTGCAGCTTGACGTTTATTCGTAACGCAGGGCTTCCACTGGCTCGAGGTTTGCAGCTCGATTGGCAGGGTATATCCCAAAGAATAAGCCGACCGCGGTTGAGAATAACGTGGCCAGCAATATGATATCGATCCCGATAGCTGGTGTGATGTCAGCGTTGCTGGCTTCGGCGATCCGTCCTACACCAAAAGCGATCAACCACCCCAACATGATGCCGATGAGCCCTCCAATCAAACTGAGCACTGCCGATTCAGTTAAGAATTGGATCATAATATCGGATTTACGGGCTCCTAATGCCTTGCGCAAACCAATCTCGCGGGTACGTTCTGTTACTGAGACCAGCATGATATTCATGATACCAATCCCGCCCACCAACAGGGAAATCGCCGCAATACCGCCCAGGAAGATCGTCAATACACCGGTAATCGTCGCGGCTGTATCCAAGAAGTCTTGTTGGGAGAGGAGGGTGAAGTCATCGGCACCGATCTCTGTTCGGTGCCGGGAGCGTAAGATCTGGGTAACTTCCTCTGAAGCTTGAGGTACGGCATCAGCGCTTACCGCTTGAACTAGGAGCAGGTCAACTTTATCGCGCGAGGAGCGGCGCAGTAAGCGGGTTTGTGCTGTTGTTAGTGGTATAACGATGCGGTCGTCTTCGTTGGAAAACGATGACCCACCTTTAGATTCCAATACTCCAACTACACGGTACGGTTGACCTTCTACACGTATCGTCTCGCCGACGATACCGGCAGTTCTTCCAAATAGATCTTCCGCCACGTCTGGCCCAAGTAGTACAACCGAGGCTTGTCCCAAAAGATGCGATTCGCTGATATATTCTCCTTCAGCAACCTTGTCATTTCTGACAACAGCATAATCAGGCGTTACGCCTGATACCTGGGTAACGTTTGTCTCTCCACCATACGATACTTTCGCACTGCCTTGCAGAACCGGGGCGACACCGCCCACTGACGGAGCCAGAAATGGATCAGCAATGGCTTCTGCGTCGCCAAGGGTGAGTGGTTCTGGGTTGCGAACATCTTCTGAACCACCGCTAAACACGAAGAGTAAGTTTGTTCCAATGCCTTCAATTGACCCGGTAATCGAATTTTCTGCACCGCGGCCAATCGAGATCATCGCGATGACCGCTGCCACACCGATAACTATTCCAAGTATGGTTAGTGCGGAGCGCATTTTGTTGGCAGCCAGGCTTCCAAGTGCTTCAATAAATGCTTGCCACAATTTCATATTCTATTCCTCGACAACCACACCATCACGGATGAGGATCGTACGTTGGGTCTGCTGGGCAATCTCCGGATCATGTGTGACAATCACCAGAGTAGTGCCTTGTTCTTTATTTAACGAGAGCAGTAGCTGCATGATCTCTTCACCGGATTTGGAGTCAAGATTGCCAGTGGGTTCATCTGCCAAAATGATGGCGGGGTCATTAACGAGTGCGCGCGCGATCGCAACCCGCTGTTGCTGTCCGCCTGAGAGCTCATTTGGGCGGTGATGGATCCGGTCACTTAACCCTACTAATTCAAGTGCAGATTTTGCCCTTTCTTTGCGCCCGCGCGCTATCTCGGAGTAACGCATCGGCAGCTCGACATTCGACAATGCAGTAGTGCGTGAGAGCAGATTGAAGGTCTGGAAGACAAAGCCAACTTTGCGGTTGCGGATTTCAGCCAGCTGGTCATCCTTCAGGTTCGATACCTGCTCGCCATCCAGCAAGTATTCCCCCGAGGTTGGATGATCAAGACAGCCGATCATATTCATCAGTGTGGATTTTCCAGAACCTGAGGGACCCATGATGGCAACCACTTCTCCCCGCTGAATCTTGAGCGAGAGACCGCGCAGTGCGTGCACCTCAATATCCCCCATTTGATACACTTTGGTTAGGTCCTTTGCTTCAATAACCCAATCGCTCATGATCCACCCCTTACAAATGGCGGTGGTCCGTTTTGGTCGAATATTGTTGGTGGATTGAGAATAATCAAGTCCCCAGCCGCTAAATCACCTTCAATAATCTCGCTCATCGTCTCTGATGATGACCCTAGGGTGATCATGACTGGTTCGGGTTGGCCGTCTTTCAAAACGTATACGACTCGCTCCCCTTCTAAAATCCTGACGGCACGATTTGGCACTAACAGGACATCATTCATCTGATCCGCGACGATGTTCACTGCTGCAGTCATACCTGGTTTAACGCTCTCGTCAGGATTTATCAATTCCACCGAGACTACGAAATCGACCACCCCTTGGTTTGTCGCACCTACCAAAGCCACCTCTGTGACCACTCCTTGGTATTCTCTATCTAAAATTGCGTCAAAAGTCAGGATGACATCCTGGTTTTCGTTAATCCGGTTGATGTCAACCTCTGAGACCTGGACATCGACAAGTAAGCGAGAATTATCATCTAAACGGAAAGCTGGCGTTCCTGGCGATACTTGATCTCCTGGCTTGCTCTCCACGCTGGTGACAACACCTGAAAAAGGGGCATCGAGGTGAGTTAAATTTACTGTTGCTTGAGCAGCGGCCACACGCGCTTCTGCAACGGCAATATCATCAGGATCAGGACCATCTTTGATGCGCTCAAACTCGCGTTTTGCGTCTTCTAGCTGAGCTTCATAAAGCTTGATATCAGCATCAGTTGGGCCATCTTTAACTCTTTCCCAATCACGCTGTGCTTCAAGCAGTTGTGCTTTTGTTGTCGCGAGGTTTGCTTCCTGTACAGCGATATCCGTAATGCTGGCGGTGCCCTGTAGGCTGTTTAATTTTCGCACTGCGGCGTCATAGACTTGTTTCGCAGCAGAGTATTCTGCTAACAGCACTGCCCGGGTGACATTATCTTCGGGTCGACCTTGATAAGGCTCGTATTTATCATAGGCTTTATCCAAGCGGTCTTTAGCCAAAGTAAGCTCGGCCTCAGCTTCGTCAATGAAACTCTGGCTTGCAGGAGATTTTGCCCAGCGTGTAGACCGTTCAGCGTTTTCAAGTGCCTTTTCGGCTTGGGCGATTGCCTCCAGAGCCCTAGCCTGGGCTAGCTCCGGATTTTGTGCATCTTCAAGCGCTTGTTCAGCGTCTTCAACTGCTTGTAATGCGAGGGCTTGCTGTAATTGTGAATTGAGCAGGTCATCTAATGCTTTTTGGGCACTGACCAGATCTGCTTGTGCCATAATGACATTTTGGGGCAGCGAAGTTTGTTCTAAGGCAGCCAAAATCTGCCCTTTGGTCACAGCCTCCCCGACCTGGATGTTGACAATGTCAACCGTTCCGGATGTTTGCCACAGCAATATAGCTGTTTGTTCTGCACGAACGACGCCCGTAGCGCCAATTGTAGAGGTTAAATCGCCAAATTCCGCAGGCACGGTTTGCATATCGCCTGCGGTTGCATTGCTCTGGTCGCGAAAGGGTCCAAAAAAGTATGCTGCTACGGCTGCCATTAGGACAATGACAACAAGTACAATAATCCATCTCTTCATAACTACCTCCCAATCAGTATTCGCCTAATTTATTCCGGGCGAACGACGGATACTTTTCGTTTCAACTGCCAAGGCAGGTTTACCTAATTTCCTGATCTACATCTTTTGATGCTGGTTGCTAGCTGTCAGGGGGGTCGAGCACAATTAAATCTCCGACAAAGAGTTCGCCTGCGGTTACTTGCGCAAATCTGCTATTGGAAACCCCCAGCGTTACTTCAACCGGTATAATTTCGCCATCCTTTAATATGTATACGACGCGCTGTCCACCTTCAAATCTCAGGGCTTGGGTGGGGATTACGAGTGCGTCAGCGACACTTTCGGTTACAAATGTCACCTTCCCGGACACCCCGGGGCGGATATTGCCATCTCCATCTACCAGTTCAATCACAGTTTTAAAACTAACCACACCATCAGTTTCAGTCCCATAAAGAGGAACTTCAACGACCTGCCCGTGATATTCTTTATCCCGTACCGAGTCAAAAGTGATATGCGTTTCCTGGCCAAGTTGAATCTTGTTGATATCAACCTCTGAAACCTGGGCATCCACCAACAAATGCGATTGATCATCCAGGCGGAAGGCTAATTCTCCTGATTTAACGATATCACCGGGCTTATTATTTATCGTGGTGATGATGCCGCTAAAAGGAGCAGTAATCCTCCCTGCTTCCAATGCTGCTTCGGCAGCCGTGATGCGTACTTCTGCAGCGATTATGTCATTCTGGTCAGGCCCATTTTTTATTCGCTCCCATGCGCGGCGGGCATCATCGAGTTGGGCTTCAAGGACACCGATATCTACGATTCGTGGGCCATCTTGGATTCTTACGAAATCCTGTTCGGCCTGCGCTAGTAAGGCTTCCCCGAGTGCAACGGCTGCTTCTGCCAAAGCTACATCACCTGGATCCGGCGGCTCAAGCAAATTTTCATACCTTTCTTGGGCGCGTTCATATGCCAATCGGTCGCGGAGCAGTTTTTGGTCTAAGCCCTCCAAGATGCGTTTGTACAATTTCTTGCTTTCCCAGAACTGGTACATGTTTGGGTTGCGGTTGTATTTGTTCTCGATCTTGTTATACTGCCGCTGTGTTTCATCGTAAACTCTTTTAGCCATCAGCAAATTTGCATTCGCTTGTTCGATAGCCTCGGTGGAGGCTGAGCGGCTCACGATTAAGTAATTGCGCTTTGCTTCTTCTAAGTCTTTTTGAGCTTGAGATACAACCCCGAGAGCGTTTGCCTGGGCAAGCTCGGGATTCTGGGCATCTTCGAGTGCCTGTTCAGCCGACTCAACGGCTTTAAGGGCAGCTGCCCTTTGGGTTTGGGATTCATATAGATTATCAAGGTCGCGCCGTGCGTTGACCAAATTCGCCCGTGCCAATATGATGGTTTGCGGTAGTGAAGTGTCTTCGAGGCTGGCTAATATCTGGCCTTCTCTGACCAACTCACCGACTTCTGCATTGATCTGTTCTACAGTGCCAGAGGTTTGCCAGATTAACTCCGCTGTTTGATTCGACCGTAGAACACCATCTGCTTCAAAGGTGGCATTGATATCCGCTCGCTGTACTTCCTCTATTTGGTAATCGCCCATCGCGGCAGCGCGGTTATTCTGGACTTGTTGGTATAAAAACCATCCTGAGGTTAGGATCAGAAAGGCCAACCCGATTAATGCTACTCTCTTCAACACTACCTTACTCCAGAGTATCTTCTTACGATCTATGAACCTTTCCAATTAGACCACGGATTTTGCATGCAAAATATAATATTCTTATTAATCTTGCTTCCATTGTCGATGGAGAAAAGGGGGAGAAAACAACCATTAAATCACAACATGCTCTTATCGTTAACACCTCTAGGGGGGAATATGTGACAAAGGATTGGATCAATACGGGATACTACCCATACGCAGTTTATATATCTGTGATAAAAATTAGCTTGGGGAGCTGAGTACTTCCACTCATTTCCCATAGGATTCTATGTTGCACTCCGGATGACAACCGTCACCGTTTTATTCATGATGACTTGCCATACTTCATGACAAGCGTCTAGAAGGAAACATGACATCTGAGACTGAATTTAAACCTCTTTTGTCGTTATTATCATAATCAGCGAAAGTATCAATCGGAAGGAGCGTTTATATGCAATCAGTACCTAGTGAGTTTTTAGCAATTGATCGCAAATCTCGAGCTCGTATCCCTTTTGAAGATATCGGCTTGAGAGATCCTGATGCGCGAATTTGCGATTTCGAAGATGTTGTCATCCCGCTATCAGCAGAAGAAGCTGTCTTTGAAGCATCTCGTTGCATCCACTGTCCTGACCCAGCGCCGTGTGTTGAAGCCTGCCCCACACACAATGATATCCCCTCGGCAATGTGGCTTATTGAACAAGGACAATTTATAGAAGCTGCGGCATTGTATCGCCAAACCAGTTCACTACCTGAGATATGCGGACGTGTTTGCCCGCATGAACAGCTCTGCCAGGGCTCATGTGTCCGGAATAAACACCATGAACCAGTGCTAACCGGTGCTCTTGAATCGTTTGCCACTGATTATGCCCGTTGTATAGAAGGTGTGACCGTTCCGGTTGGAGAATCTTCAGGCAGTAAAGTGGCTATTGTTGGTGCGGGACCAGCTGGACTAGCATGTGCAGAACAGCTGGTTGGTAAAGGTCACCATGTAACTATATTCGAGACCAAGAACACCCCTGGCGGGTTGCTCGTTTATGGGATTCCTAACTTCAAATTACCGAAAGATGTCGTGCTCGCTCGCTGGAATGACCTGGCTATGGCTGGTGTTGAATTTGTGGGCGATACGTATATCGGCAAGGACAAGACCATCAATAGACTCTTTGAAGATGGCTATGAAGCTGTTTTTGTAGGCGTTGGCACGGGGATCGATGCCCCGATGGAAGTGCCTGGTGAGGATTTGCCCGGCGTGTACCAAGCAACAGAATTCCTTATTCGCGGCAATGTCGAGATGGAATCCCTACCAGAGGGTATGCGCTCGCGTCCAACGATTGGTCGCAAAATTGCTGTGATTGGTGGCGGCGATACGGCCTCTGATTGTTTGCGAACGGCCTTACGCATGGGAGCCGAAGAGGTATTTTGCCTATACCGCCGTACGGAAGCCGAGATGCCGGGCGGGAGAAAAGATCGTCAGTTGGCGCGCGAAGAAGGGGCTAAATACCAATTTCTCACCCAACCGGTAAAATTCATTGCGGGTGATGACGGTCGCTTGGCTCAAATTGAATGCATCAAGATGCGCCTAGGTGAACCCGACGAGAAAGGCCGGCGCCGGCCGGTTCCCATAGATGATTCAAATTTCATTGTTGAAGCTGATACAGCCATCCTGGCGCTTGGGTATTGGCCTGATCCAACCATCGGAGATACAACACCTGACCTGGATACACACAAGTGGGGATTAATTGTGACAGATCAAGAGACCGGCGCCACTTCACGACCGGGTGTTTTTGCAGGTGGTGATGCTGTCACCGGTCCGGATTTGGTAGTAACGGCGATGGTAGCGGGTCGAAATGCTGCAGCTGCTATCGACGATTACCTGAGAAGCAAGTGACGACTGGGTGTATTTAACAGTTGATCACTTTCCTTCCTTCTTTCGCTACCATGAGCGATCCCGAGCCGGGATCGCTCATGGGTTTTAACCTCGCTTGGTAGTTGTTAATTTCATTATCTTTAGGATAAGTTTATATCTTGTAAAGAGGGGTTTATACCCGCGGGGTTCGCCCGGGAAAACCCCTTCGGAGGTATAATTAAGTATTAGGTATTTTGTGTGCATAACTGTATAAAACACCCCGGTCAGAAGGAAAATCACATTTTATGGAAATCGGAACAGTTCAACAGGTAGATATTGACGAGCAGATGCGATCTGCCTACCTGGATTATGCAATGAGCGTGATCGTTGCCCGTGCATTACCAGACGTGCGAGATGGCCTAAAGCCTGTCCACCGCCGCATTCTTTACGCAATGCACGATATGGGCATCCGCTCCAACTCTGCCTATCGAAAATCAGCCCGTATAGTGGGTGAAGTATTGGGAAAATATCACCCCCATGGCGATGCTGCAGTATATGAGACAATGGCGCGCCTCGCGCAAAGTTTCTCGATGCGATATATGCTGGTCGATGGTCAAGGGAATTTTGGATCAGTTGATGGCGACGCACCTGCGGCGATGCGTTATACCGAAGCGCGGTTAGCCAGTATGGCTGAAGAAATGCTGGTTGATATCAACAAAAACACGGCTGATTTCATACCCAATTTTGATGGCTCCTTAGAAGAGCCTGTAGTCCTCCCAGCTAGGCTACCCAACCTGCTCCTAAACGGTTCCTCAGGGATTGCTGTTGGAATGGCGACAAATATCCCCCCTCACAATTTGCGGGAACTATCTGCAGCACTCGTTTATTTGATCGACAACTTCGAAAAATTTGAGGATATTCCGGTTGAAGATCTGCTGAAGCATATTCCAGGTCCCGACTTCCCGACCGGCGGCATCATCGTGGGATCAGATGGCATCCGTCAGGCTTATTCAACTGGACGCGGTCGCCTCGTTCTGCGCGGCACAGCCCACATTGAAGAGATGGGAAGCAACCGCCACCGGATTGTGATTACCGAGCTGCCTTACCAGTTGAACAAGTCAAGCTTAATCGAACGGATTGCTGAACTGGTTCGCCATGGCCGGTTGGATTACATCTCTGATCTGCGGGATGAGTCTGACCGCCGCGGGATGAGTATCGTTATTGAATTAAAGCGTGGTGCCCAACCGCGCAAGGTGCTCAACCAGCTTTATAAGTTCACTGCATTGCAGTCCACATTTGGCGTACAAATGTTAGCACTGGTTCATGGTGAACCAAGATTGGTTACCCTTAAACGGGCGCTGAAATCATACATTGACCATCGCCAGGATGTCATCATCCGCCGTACAGAATTTGATCTGGAAAAGGCACGCGCCCGGGCGCACATCCTGGATGGGCTGCTGATCGCTTTAGCGAACCTGGATGATGTTATTCAGACGATTCGCCAGTCCCCAGATGCTGATATCGCCAAGGAACGCTTGATGGCCAGCTTTAAACTAAGCGAACTGCAGGCACAAGCGATACTGGATATGCAGCTGCGCCGCCTTGCTGCACTAGAACGCCAAAAAATTGAAGATGAGCACCGTGAAGTCATGGAGCGAATCGCATATTTAGAAGACCTGTTGGCTCACTCACAAAAAATCTTAGCGCTGATTAAAACAGATTTGGAAGAAGTATCTCAGAAATTCGGTGATGACCGCCGGACGTTCATTGCTTACGATGCTATCGAAGACTTCAATGAGGAAGATTTAATTCGCGATGAAGATGTTCTAATTAGTATTACCGAGAGAGGCTATGTCAAGCGGGTACCGGCAAAAACTTTCCGCACCCAGGGGCGGGGCGGTCGTGGTGTTAAAGGCCACACTACCAAGGGAGAAGATGAAGTTGTCATGCTAATCCCAGCTCGGAGCTTGGAGACACTGCTGTTTTTCTCAGATCGCGGGAAGGTATATTCAGAAAAGACTTATCAGATTCCGGATGCAGATCGGACTGCAAAAGGAATTCCTATTATCAATATTCTTGATTTGGGTCCGGGCGAAAATATAACTGCTGTTGTTCCTGTACCAGATTTCAATGCTGCTGAGTATTGCATGTTTGCCACCCGTAAAGGACGTGTGAAGCGTGTGCATTTATCAGCATTTGCTTCTGTCCGCCGGTCAGGGGTCATCGCTATCAACCTCGCCGAGGATGATGAGTTGGAGTGGGTGCGGTTAACGACCGGGGAGAACGATATCATTATAGTCACGGAGAAGGGCAAGGCACTGCGGTTTCACGAAAAACTAGTTCGTTCCATGGGCCGGACAGCAGCAGGTGTAATTGGCATCCGCCTCAAGCGAGGCGACCGGGTAACCAGTATGGAAGTCGTTGATCCGGACGCTGATCTGCTTGTGGTGACCACAGGGGGTTATGGCAAGCGAACGCCTTTGCGTGAATATATGCCCAAAGGACGCGCGGGACAAGGCGTGATGACGATTGATAAGAAGGCGATCAAGAATATCGGTGACATTGCTGCTGCCCGTGTGGTCCAGGAAGCTGATCACTTAACCATCATGTCTGCCAATGGGGTGATGCTGAGAACGACCGTAAAAGAGATTTCAAAATCTAGCCGTGCCACGAAAGGAGTAACCCTGATGAATATGAAAGAGGGGGATTCAGTGGCCTCGGTAGCACGGATAGCCTATGTTGACTTACAGCGAGTTGGTGCTACTGACACTGACGCCGACGCGTAATACACTTACTGATAAGGGTCAATCGTCGATACGGTTGGCCCTTTTGCATGGAATGAATGGGGAAATGTATTTATAGGACGACGCTTCCTGTTGCCAGCAAACAAAATGTGCTCAAAAGGCAAGTGATGAAAAGAAGTAGGATGGCGACAATAAGCCTTTGTGCGGCAGACATCCCAAGGAAATCCCGTTGAGGGGCCGCGGGGACATCAAATATCTCTTCTTCGTCGAAGTATGAAGTATCACCTGCTTGTTCTCGTAATTCATCAAACATATTCGGTCTCCAATAAGACGTTTGATCTCTGTTAGCAATTTATTTGTGCTAGAAACTCTACACACTCGAGAATGGCTGCTTACTAGGTAGTTTTATCAGCCAGTTGGACCAGGTGGACGCAATTTGATCTCGCCGAACTGGAGGAGATGAACCTTCCCGGTCCGGTCACGCACTCGCAAAGCACCATTTTCTCCAAGCCCAGCGATCTGCAGTTCGCGTACCGGTCCGTCTTTTTTCGAGATGTAAACCCACTCACCACGAAACGCCAGCCGTAAATCCCATGCCTTGATAAAGTTCGGGGAAGCCATAGCTGTGCGCAGCTCGATCATCTTCGTCAGTACTGCATGTAACATACCCCAGCGATCGATTTTTTGACCCAACACTGTTTCTACACTCGTGGCGGGAAAGTCTATTGTTTCTGCTGGCGGTACAGATTGTGTTGCAACATTGATACCGACACCTATGACGACTGACTGTAGCTGATCACCTTGCCACTGTGCTTCTGCCAGGATCCCAGCTAATTTTCGCTGGTTTACGACGATATCATTGGGCCATTTAATTTGGGCCGGGAATACGGATGGAAAAGCTTCATTAAGTGTTTCGCATACAGCCAATGCCCCTAGTGCAGTATACAACTGCGTATTTGAATATTCTTTGCTGCTTTGTGGGCGGAGCACAAGGCTAAAGGCCAGGGCAGAATCGGGTGGAGTAAACCATATGCGGTCCTCGCGTCCGCGCCCGGCAGTTTGTTCATTGGCAGCTACAAGGGCTAAATCAGGTGCACCAGCTCCTGCCCAGCGAAGGGCCAAATCGTTAGTGGATGTAACGCTGCCGAAATAACGAATCCCACCCAGGTTTATATTCGCTAACTTTGTTTCCAGCGTGCGTTGATCCATGACCGGATTTTACCCCAGAAATTCCATCCTCTCCGACTTCTAGCCGTGATCGCCAACCAGATTTGAATCTGTGACTATTGGCAGCGAAAATCAGCCGCCATAATCCGTCGGTTATAATCAGCCACGAAATTAACCACGAAAACGATTAAAAAACAAGCGAGGATATTATGGCAATACCCTTCTCTCAAACAAGTTGGAGTTTATCCGATCTTTTTCCAGCAAGTGATAGCACCGAGATGCAGGCTGCATTCGAAAAGTTGCAGGCAAGTCTCTCAACTTTTGAAAATCGCCGTCTGCAGCTGACGATAAATATAAACAGCAAAGATTTTCTTGACATCATCCAGCAATATGAAGATCTATCCGCCCTTGCATACCGGGTGGAGGGGTTCGCAAGTTTAAATTTCGCGGCTGATACACAGGATCAAGCTGCCCAGGCGTTTGTCGCCCAGGTAGACCAATTTATGGCGGAAGTCCAAAATCGGACTTTGTTCTTCAGTCTCTGGTGGAAAGAATTGGAT
>JBFENN010000047.1:0-20923 GCA_041551115.1 Anaerolineales bacterium | reverse complement strand
ATACGATCGCTCATTTTTCTTTCTCTCCAGTATTTGTCGATATTTTTAGCTAATTGGCGCTCTTATAAATTTTATATGGGAGGTACTTGAACTACGCCAATTTTAGCAGCGCTAAGGTTATCATCGCTGACAAGAATAGTCAATATTTTGTATTTTAGTATGGTATTGCTCCACCAGAGAATTTATAAAAGATAAAGGACAATAGTGAGTTTGATCGCGCAATAATTGTATGTATCCCTCCCTGGTTTATTCAGTGATGCTCACGTACAGACTCGTTTTGTACGTACTGGTCTAGATAAAAGTAGAAACCCTCTGCAGGTTTGGCTAGAGGGTTTCTACACTCAGGAGCTACGTAATATCAGGACTAATCCATTAGTTTAGATTGCAGGGTTTTTGTCAATACCGGTACGATATCAAATAAATCTCCCGCGACTCCAAAACGGGCTAATTTGAAAATTGGAGCATCAGGATCTTTATTGATCGCCACGATTACTTTACTGGTTCGCATGCCAGCTTGATGTTGGATGGCACCAGATATTCCGCATGCGATGTACAGGTCAGGCGAGACCACTTTCCCGGTTTGCCCTACTTGGTTTTCGTATGGAATGTAGCCAGCATCAACTGCCGCCCGGCTGGCACCGATTGCGGCGCCCAGTGTTTGGGCCAGTTCGCCAATTAGTTTGAATCCCTGCTGAGCACGCCATACTTCGGCTTGTTTTTCATCCATCCCCCCAGGTGGAGTGAGCGAAGGATTGTTGGATACGCCGCGCCCACCGGACACGATCACTGCCGCATCAGATAAACTCACCCCGCGCTTGCCTTCTGTGTAACCGCTTACTTTTGTCTGGATGTCGTCTTCGTCCAGCACTGGCAAAACGTGGTTAACTGAACCCGTACGGGATGTATCTGGCTCAGGCTTTGAGAAAGCCCGGATGCGGGTGGTGATAATTTGTGGGTTGTTTGTACAGACAGTTTTTGCTAGGACTTTTCCCGCATATACTGGACGCGTAGCGAGTATGCGGCCATTCTCAATTTCCAACGCTGTCACATCGGGCATTGAACCTGTATTTAAATCCATCGCGGCCATGGCTGCCAACTCGCGACCGCGGGAAGTTGTGGGGAATAGGAGCACTTCGGCGTCACTATCTGCTAGCAGTTTAACCAGAAGGGCAGCATAAGGTTCTGGTCGGTATTCTTGAAGTGTGGCATGATCTGCATAAGCAACTTCAGTTGCCCCATAAGTAACCGCTTCATTAGCCACTTGTTGGGACTGCTCGCCGAAGACCAACGCACTAACATCACTCCCAAGGGCATTCGCCAATTCCAAACCGGCACCGAGTGCCTCCCAGGACGCAGGATGGGCTGTTCCCTTGAACTGATCAATGTAAACCCAGACTTTATCGTTCATTAAAGCACCTTCTCTGCTAAAATTTTGTCCGCTAATTCGGATGCGATTTCCTGGAAGCTAGCGCCAGTGATCATTTCAGTTGTGACCTCGCGAGAAGGTGGATTCTCAACAACAGGCCAGCAGACAACAGATATCGGTGCATCCATGCCGAGATCATTTAACGACCAGACAGGGATATTGGCACGTGAGGCTTTACGTATGCCCATAAATGAGGGATAACGCGGTTCACCGATATCTTTTCCAACGCTTATCACAGCAGGTAGTTTCCCACGTACGATTTGTCGGCCTTCTTCAGTCGCACGTTCTACTTGAAAAACACCTTCTTCTGGATTGACTTCGTTGATAACAGAAACAAGAGATACGACTGGCCAGTCCAATACGCGCGCAGTTTGGGCAGCTGTTACTCCCATATCTCCATCAATCGCTTGACGACCGAAGAAAACCATATCGACATCACCAACCTTCTTGATAGCAGTACCGAGAGTGCGAGCTACGGATTGTGAATCGGCATCCTCCATTGCTGAGTCCGAGATCAATACTGCTTCTTGGCAGCCCATTGCTAGAGCATGTTTTAGGGCTTCAGTGGCGTTCTCAGCGCCTAGACTAATCACTATTACATCACCCCCGTGTTTTTCCGTTTGTACCAATGCGGCTTCAACTGCGTATTCATCCCATGGGTTGATCACCAATGGTGCGTCTCCCCAAATCACTTGCCCGTCATCCACCACGACCTTCGCTGCTGAATCTGGGACTTGTTTGACACAAACTATGATTTTCAAAGCGACCTCCTATTGATATTTTTACATATGATGACTTGTTGGAAATAACAATCCAATGCAAATGGTTATTAGAATTGCTGAAGGTTAAAAAACGAGATCTTGTCAGGATTTGAAATTATCTGATCAGGGAAAAGGCTATGAATTTGATTGTTCTGCAGAATATTGCCAATAATCCGGGTCATAGGGTGGGAGCTCACAACGTAAAGGTGCGTCCTGACGGTATTCCAGCGCATAACCTGCCTGCATTAATTGGTGAATTTCGCTGGTGCCTTCATAGATCACTGCCCCCTTGGAGTTTCGTAAATATCGCTCGACATTGTATTCGTCACTATACCCATATGCCCCATGTATTTGGATAGCTTGGGATGCGGCTTCAAAGGAAGCATCGGTGGCATACCATTTTGCCAGCGAAGTCTCCTTTGTATTGCGTTGACCTTGATTCTTCATCCAGCCAGCTCGCAGGTATAATAGACGCGCTGCGTCATAATATTGTACCATGTAGGCAATTTTCTGCTGCACCAGCTGCAGCATCCCAATCTCACGCCCGAAGGCTTGCCTTTCATGGGCATACGCAACACTTGCCTCGAGACAAGCCCTGATCAATCCGGTCGCACCGGCAGCTACGGTGTAGCGACCGTTATCAAGGCACGACATAGCGATTTTAAATCCTTCCCCTTCTTCTCCCAAACGATCTGCGATCGGCACTGCAACATCTTGGAAAGCCAACCATCCAGTTGAACCGGCTCGTACGCCCAGTTTCCCATGAATATCCCCGCTGGAAACCCCTTCAGAATCGAGAGCGACCATAAATGCCGACAAACCATCATGTGGATCAGGTGCATCAGGGTTTGTACGCGCAACCACCAGGGCGTGGTGGGCTTTGGTTGCCAGAGATATCCACATCTTTTCGCCGTTTAATATATACATATCGCCGCTGCGCCGGGCAGTACTTCTGATAGCTGCAACATCGGTTCCAGCATTCGGCTCAGTAAGACCGAAGCAAGCGTATTTCTCCCCCCGAGCCTGTGGTAATAACCAACGCTTTTTTTGCTCGTCACTACCCCATTGCAATAGTGCCATGCTGTTTAAACCTACATGGACAGACAGTATCACACGCAGGGTGCTGTCAACTGCTTCCAGTTCCTCGCATGCTAAACCCAACGCAATGTAATCCATCCCTTGTCCGCCATCACGAACTGGAAAGCAAATCCCTAAGATTCCCAATTCCCCCATCCGCGGCAGTATGAACGGTGCCATCTCTTGTTTACGATCATAGTCTTTTATGATTGGCGCAACTTCTCGCTGGGCAAACTCCCGCACCATTTTTTGCACCATCTTCTGTTCATCATTTAGGGCAAAATCCATTGGTTTCTCCTGAGAATAGTTGATGTGTGGACAGAATGATTATAGTCAAACCATATACAGAAAACAACCAGGAAAAATTTTATGGAGAGCTACGAGGAATATAGTGGAACTTTTTCTTTATCTTGCTTCTTTCAGAATTGTATTTTGCGGTGTGTTTATTGCACTCGGCTATAATATGCGGATGCAACTACCATTGAGCTACCGGTTGTTAATTCGGTTGCTAATACCGGTGATCGTTATCCCCTTGTTCGGACTGGCACCGCGCCCACATAAGCTGTCAGCACTGATAAGGCAAGTAGAATCGGGGTTGAACACAGGTAATTTTGCGCAAGCAGCATATAACCTAGCGGCATTAGCTGAAGTTACCTCAACATACAAAGGGCTTTGGGAGCAAGCTGGTTTGGCATCTTTCCGCATTGGTAATTATGAAGAAGCTGTTGTTTACTTCGAGCGAGCCCAGCGGCAACGTGAATTAAGTCGAGTTGGGCATGAGGCATTGGCAGAAGCATACTTAAATCTCGGTGAGGAGAGACGCGCTGAAAGTATCTGGAATGAGCTCGTTCAGACTGCCTCCGCACCGGCAGATCTTTATAAAAAATTGCTCAGTGCCCATCTCGCCCGAAAGGATTTCGCTGTCGCAATTGATGATTTGCGTCAACTTGTAACGCTTTATCCTTACCAGGCTGAATACCGATATCATCTTGGTCTCCTTCTCAGCACCCAAAATCCTGACCTCGCCTTGCCCTATCTGTCACAGGCAGCTGAATTAGACGCATTATATAGACGACAGGTCGATGTGCTGAGCAAAGGGATACTGCTCGGTCAACAGGAAGATGACAAAGGCTATGCCTTGGTTGAAAGTGGACGCAGCTTGGCTTCTCTGGGAGAGTGGGATCTTGCAGTAGCCGCGTTTGAGCAAGCCACGGAATTACGGCCAGATTATGCAGACGCTTGGGCTTTCCTGGGAGAATCTCGTCAACACCTTAAAGAGCCAGATATGTCAAATGTTGGACTGGATGATCTCCAGCACGCGCTTGCTCTGGCACCATCTTCCCTGATAGCGAACACCTTAATGGCGTTGTATTGGCAGCGGCAGGCTAAATATGACTTAGCGCTTGAGCACCTGCAGGCGATTCTTATAGAGCACCCAAGCAACCCAGCGTTATCTGCTGAGGTTGGCAGCACACTGTCCAAGCAGGGCGAACTATCTGCGGCGCTAGATGCCTATCAGCGCGCGGTAGAGCTCTCATCGGAGGACCCCATTTTTCTAAGTCGCCTGGCGAATTTTAGCGTCGAATATGAGTACTTGACGCGTGAAGTAGGGCTTCCTGCTGCCCGTGAAGCGGTCCTCCAATCACCAAGCGATCCTTTTGTTTTGGATTCCATGGGGCAGGTGTTGTTTTTTTTGGGTGATACAGATTCAGCCGAACGCTATTTTGTACGAGCCTTAGTGCACGATCCGGATTTCCCTTCAGCTCATATTCACTTAGGTTTGAGTAAATTGCTCCATGGTGAAGGTACAGCGGCTTACCAGCATTGGGATTATGTCGTATCGCTTGCCCCAGACTCGGTTGATGCAGATCAAGCAGATCGCTTAATTTCCACATATTTCCATTGACGCATAGGCAAAATACCTACCATGATGGGAATGTGTAGTTATGACATCTAATTATGATTTCTTGTGAGGCGCAATTGTGTATATGTTAAAATTGTGCCCCAGCACAGACGGTATTGACAACATGTTTTAAGCTCGGTACATACATTATTTATACCCTGATCAAAGGAAGGATGTTCGCATGAAAACACGCATTGGCTTCAACTTGCTTGCGCTCTTATTGGCATTAACAGCCTGTACTCTCCCCAATTTTGGGCCTGATGAAGGTGAACAGCCAACGAGCAAAGTGCTGTTTCAGGACGATTTCTCAGACCCTTACAGTGGCTGGGATCAGATCGAAGAACCGGAAGGGGTCACAAATTATCATGATGGAAAGTACAGGATTTATGTAGGTGCAACCAATACGGATGTATGGGCAAATCCTGGGCTTGAATTTACGGATAGCTTGATTGATGTAGAAGCCACAAAAGTTGGAGGAGATAACAATAATGATTTTGGCGTGATCTGCCGTTATCAGGATGGAGGAAACTTCTATTTCTTTGTAATCAGCAGCGATGGATATTATGGGATCGGAAAACTGTCCGGAGGTACGCAGATGTTGATTGGCACCCAATCAATGCCCCCAAGCGAAGTCATTTTACAAGGTGATAATACAAACAATATCCGGGCTGGCTGTGTAGGTAGTACACTGACGTTAATTGTCAATGGCGAGACACTTGCGGAATTTGAAGATACAGAATTTGCCTCCGGTGATGTCGGTCTTTTGGCGGGATCATTTACAAATCCGGGCACGGAAATCTATTTTGATAACTTCCAAGCCTTGCGTCCCTAAGTAGGTAAATTTGGTCAGGCGCAAATGGATGTCTAGTTGATGAAAGTGTACCTTGACTCAGTCGGTTGTCGTCTGAATCAGAGTGAGATTGAGAGATTCGCACTCGTGTTCCTGGCTGCGGGGCATGAACTAGTTGCCCTGCCTGAACATGCTGACTTGACCGTAATCAATACTTGCGCCGTCACTGCGGCAGCGGCATCGGATTCTAGACAGAAAATCCGCCAGGCATCAAGGGCAGGCACGGGTGAAATTTTGGTTACGGGTTGTTGGTCAACCCTAAATCCTCGTGAGGCTGCACAGCTGCCATCTGTAGCGCAGGTCATCGGGAACAACAAGAAAGTAAAGCTGGTAACAGATTATCTGCAGATCGACGCCCGAGACATCGATTTGGATCCGATAGGTAGGCAGCCTGTTCCAGGAACACGTTATCGAACCCGTGCATTTATCAAAGTGCAGGATGGTTGTGATAATCACTGCGCTTTCTGTATAACGACCGTTGCGCGCGGCCGTGGGCTAAGCTTTACCATCGATCATGTCTTGGCAGATATCCATGGCGCATTGGCGGGAGGAGCTCAGGAGATAGTGCTCACAGGTGTTCATCTCGGTTCTTGGGGGCGCGATTTCTATCCAAAACAGAGCCTGCGGCATTTACTGCAGGCCATATTGCGAAACACTGACATGCCTCGGCTGCGTTTATCATCAATTGAGCCATGGGACATTGATGCAGATTTCTTCAACCTGTGGAGTGATCACAGATTATGTCGCCACCTGCACTTGCCTCTGCAATCCGGCAGCCCAGCGACATTGCGGCGGATGGCACGCGGCACAACAGCTGATAAGTTTGCTAAGCTGGTAGATGATGCCAGACAGAGAATCCCGGGTGTGGCTATTACTACGGACATTATTGTCGGTTTCCCTGGCGAAGAAAACGCTGAATTTGAAGAAAGTCTTGCTTTTATCCGGGCGATGAGTTTCGCAGGGGGACATGTTTTCTCATACTCTGCACGGCCCCAAACAGCCGCTGCGACGATGCCCGATCAGATTCCGCATTCAGTCCGAAAAGAGCGCAATGCTCAAGTCAGATCCGTATTAGCCGAATCAGCCCATGATTTCCAGCAGCAATATCTTGGTAAGGAGTTATCCGTCCTGTGGGAAAGCGCACTGCCGGTTGGTGATCAATGCTGGCGCTATGATGGATTAAGTGATAACTATCTGCGAATTTCAACTCAAACCTCACAGAATTTGTGGAATCGCATAACACCAGTCCACTTGCAGCGCATCGAAAATGGAACAATTATCGGGCAAGTACTTGAAATTTCACCCTGACTGACACTTAAAAACTGGTGAAGCTTTGGTGATAGATGTATACGGATAAGCTTGTTACCGCATTTCTCGATATCCATCTAGTTGAACCAGTATATATCCTGATGGCTCCTAATATACACATCCATCAGTGAATGAACATTCCCGGGCTGATGAATTGCTGGTAATTGGTTATTGATCGTCGCAAGAGAACTTAGCCGGGGGATTTGAATTGATCGGCAGGGCTACCGGTTAATAACCAAAACAGGTGAAGATGCCTAGCAAGTCGTTCAGCATCTGCACCTGCATGTAATTGGGGGGCAAATGATATGCCATCCGATCGGAGTAAACCTCCCCTATCAAAACACGCATGGTGTAGCTGATAGCTTATTGTGCAGTAAATTTTTGTTATCCGCGATAAACAGGTTGGGGGATAGTAGATTAATCAATACCCAAACAGCGAACGAGAACACGGCGCTGATGTCTATGGTTGCGATGCTCGAAGAGGTACACACCTTGCCAGGTCCCTAGGTTTAACTTCTGGTTATCGATTGGTATGGATAGACTTGTCAATGTGAGCAAGGCACGCATATGCGAGGTAGAGTCATCAGATCCTTCTAATGTGTGCCGGAACCAGTTTTGCCCCTCTGGAACAAGTTTTTCCATAAAAATTTCGAGGTCGATTTTTGCACTGGGGTCATAACTTTCACCTACTGCAAGTGATGCGCTGGTGTGCTGGATATACAAGTGGCACATGCCCTCGGAGATCCCAGACTGGCGTACAATTTCTTGGATGTGTGGAGTAAAAGGGTATAAACCTTTACCCTGGGTCATGATTTCAATTATGTCTTTATGCCACTTCATGGCACTCCATCTCCTGTTGAAATTTGTCGGCCGAATCGTTTTTGATAATTTGATAATGCCAGGAATATTACCTTGAATTGCAAGTATTGTAGTGAATATAGGCAGTATCTAACAGTCGCTGTTTCTGCAGTGCGATGCGGTATTGAATCGATCGGAACTCAAAGCACAAGATATCAAAAGCTTGGACAGCTTTCACCTATTTGAGCTGGCCAGGTAGTATTGGCAACAAATCAGTCAAGTCATGATTCAGGCACGTAGGAACTGAATGGAAATCCTGACGATACTGTATACAACCAATCCGAGCAGCAAGTATGCCAACCAACGCTCTTCAAGCACCTGAAACAAGGTAAGGGCGCCAAAAATTAGAAACCCAACTAATCCCAACATGGCTAAAACGACCGGGATGGCAGTGTGCCACCGGTTTGAAACTAGCAAGTCTTTGATTTCTGAAAAAGAATATTCAGATTGAACACTAACCTGCCTAGCCTTGCCATGGAATGCATGCATTTCTTTGCTGTTGGATAGGTAAACTCCATCGAGTTCATCATTATCAAAAATCTCACCCATCATATCGGCACCCATCTCTGCTCCTGATTCCCGGGTGGTAGACCCCGAGCGCACCAACATGAGTATGAAACCAACAATCAAAAATAACAGGCAGAATATTGTCAGAGTAAGGAATAATATGAACAAAGCAGTCCTCCGCCATCGCGTGCCTTGCATGGCAATATAGTTGGTATTTTCTACTTTAGAGAGAACTTGACATGACCCAGACCTCAGCTACAATCTGAACGATATTGTGAGAAATTGCCTGGTTATGTGACCGGCAACTTATCAAAGAAAACCATCTTACTAGCGGTTAATTCTAATATAGGTTCGATAATTTGTAGGGAATGAAAATACTACTCAGAGGTAGAGATTTCTTATATTGGGGAACGATAGCATGAAGGCTGGGTTTGAGAGACTGGCTTATGATCCTATCCCTGCATTAATGGCTTCCGGTGAGCGCGCGTTGATATATTTCGTACAGCGCGATCTGTTGGGTGAAAAGATTCTATCTGGCCAATTTCAGCTTAAGATACCAGAGGTCGTGCATCTCATTAAAAAACAAAGTGTTGATGGCTCCTGGAAATATCATGGTAGTGGGCCGCAGCGACACCCCTATACTAACTACAATCTGCTGGAGACCTTTCGCTCAATGAGCATTTTGGTTTCAAAATATCAACTCACGATGGACCATCCTGCCATCCAAAATGCGGCGGAATACGTTTTCAGGTGCCAGCATAGAGAGGGAGATATCAGAGGAATCCTGGGCGCCCAATACATGCCCTATTACCTTGCTGTGATATTAGAGCAATTAATCTTGGCAGGATATGGAGACGATCCGCGCGTCCTCAAGGGGATTGAATGGCTTGAATCTGTCCAGCAAGCTGATGGGGGCTGGCTTATCCCAGCACAGTCAGTACCGCCTGATGAGAAAACAGACAAATTCTGGGTGGGGCACCCGCTGCTTGCTGATCGCAACCTGCCGTCCTCACATCTCTGTACGGGAATGGTCCTGCGGGTTTTCGCAGTGCATCCCGGTTTCCGAAAAAAAAGCTGTGCTCGCAGGGCTGCGCAGTTTATAAGCAGCCGTTTCTTCAAGCCTGATTACTACAATGAACGTAAAGCTTCAGTGTATTGGATCAAGTACCAATTTCCCTTTTGGTGGTTAAATTTGTTGACTGCATTAGACAGTTTTTCGCTGATGGGTTTTCCAGTGGAAGCTGAAAATATTCAACTCGGATTAGATTGGTTTGCTGATCACCAAGAACCAGATGGCTTGTGGCCAACGGGATATGACAAAGGGCGAAAGGCGATCGAAAACCGGAACTGGGTCGGTCTAGCGGTCTGCCGGATGCTGCGAAGGTTCAGCGGTAAGCGGTAAAAATGCGGAAACTTGAGTTTGGCTGTAGCTGGGGAACAGCTGTTGCTCGCAGAATGACAAATGTACGGTGTCTGGGAGGTAAGGTGCGATGAACTGTCAGAGCTGTGGCGCATCAATGGTTGTTTACGAAGGCCAGGGTTATTTTTTCTGTGAGTACTGCGGTTCTTTCCACTTCCCGCAAGAATCTGGTCAGGGTATCCGTGTACTCGGAGCAGCAGCTGATGTTGATCTCTGTCCAGTTTGCAAAGTAAACTTGGTACGTGCAAAGATTGAGGAACTGCCTGTCCTGCACTGTCCTCAGTGTTTAGGCATTTTGGTGCATCCGGATTCGTTTGTCGAGATTGTAAAATGGCGCCGGGCGCGTGCACGCGGGCCAGCCGCAAAGCCAATCCCATTGAACCCGCGTGAACTGGAGCGAGAAATTAGCTGCCCATACTGCGGCAGGGAAATGAGCGTTCACCCTTACTATGGCCTGTGAAACATCGTAATTGATAACTGTGTCCAAGGTAAGATTATCTGGTTAGATTATGGCGAACTGGGCAAAGTGGTGGATGCACCTGGGCGTGATCGGGGTGATTATTGGCTGGTGCGGCAGGTTGCAGATGATGAAGATGTTCGATAATCTAGAATACTTTTCTGAATAATTGATGGATGTTGACTATTTTCTGCGCGGATTGATCATTGGTTTTACAATCGCAGCTCCAGTTGGCCCTATCGGCGTTTTATGCATTCAGCGCACGATAACGAACGGGCTGTTTTCTGGATTGGTATCTGGGTTAGGAGCAGCGACTGCTGATGGGATCTACGGTTTTATTGCCGCGTTCGGATTGACCTTTGCAACAGGCTTCCTAATCAACCAGCAGATATGGTTTCGAATTATTGGCGGGTTATTCTTATGCTATTTGGGGATTAGGACCTTCTTTGCCCAACCAGCACAAGATTTCGAAGAAGTCTTGCAAGGCAAAGCATTGTTTGGAGACTATGGATCGACTTTAATCCTGACACTTACTAACCCGCTGACGATCCTGTCTTTTGCTGCGATTTTTGCTGGTTTGGGATTGGCCAACGCCGATCTTGGGAGATTTACCGCAGTTGTTATGGTCGTTGGGGTATTCTGGGGTTCGGCAACATGGTGGTTGCTACTTAGCAGTGGTACAAATTACTTTCGCAGGAGATTCAATAGAAATGCGCTTCAGTGGGTAAATCGAGTCTCTGGCGTGATTGTTACCGCATTTGGTTTCGTTGCGTTATTTAGATTATTGTTGAGTTGAACTGTAAACCTCATAATAACGGTATAGGTTCGACGATCTCTTTATTCATACGCCCTGACTTTCTGGGGATAATTCCCCCAGTAATAATGATAAAGATGGGCTTGCGGGTAAGACCCGCAAGCCCATGGAGTTTAGACCCTGTTTGATGCATCCTCCCGGGTATCTCCAGGTTTACTCCACTTCAAAAGTGACGATGGTTAACTTTCCTGGTTCGATTTCAATAATCTTTTGATGCATCTCTCCCAACCAGAAAGAGATCTGATACTCTCCGGGGATTAACCCGCCGGCTCCGAAATTTTCGCCCCACGGGGTTTGTCCAGCAATATGGGTATCGGTATAGGTTTTAAGATACAGCTGGTCGAGTGCTGGTTCTCCTGGCCCCCCAAGACGTTCGAGTACGATATTTTTCATGTTGACAAATTCACCCTCAGCATCGATGATCCGACCGGCTAACCCACCATTGAGCTGGCCGTCATCCCCTTCCAGCAGCTCCAACCATAACTCGGGGTTGCGCGCCGACTCGTAGCTGCTTTCGCCAAGTCGCACCTCGAAGTGCAGGATGCTGCCGATTACTGATCCGCTCATACCAACTAGCCCAATCTCTTCTCCTGCTGTGACAGTGTCACCACTGCGGACAAAAATCTGGTCTAGGTGTGCGTATAGTGTATAGAGTGGGTTGGGCAAACCGGGCACATTGTGCTCGATGACGATCAGCTCCCCGTATTCGTTCAGGATCTTCCCATATAACTCCGCACTGTCATTCCCAGCCACGAGGACAACCCCATCAGCAGCTGCGAGCACAGGTGTTCCGGTTGAGTTGAGGAAATCGGAACCGTGATGTGCACTCTTCGTTACCCGTCGGTATTCCCCAAAACGGTTAGCATAATCGATCGTATTCCGCCCCTCCGGACCTATTGGCCTCTCCAGCAGGAAGGTTCCCTCTAGTATGCAAATCTCATCAGCGCATGTTTCGATAACCAGCGGGGGAACAGCTTCTGGTTCCGGCGTGGTTTTCTCCACTTCTTTAGGTGGTTGCGTAGGTGCAGCTTCTTGAACGATTTCTGTTGCTTTACTCAATGGTGCTCCTGGGGTTAGTACTCCCTGCACAGATTGGATGGGTTCTTCCGCCTTCCCCATCAATCCAGTCACATAGTTACAGTTTATGCTGGTAGCTGTCAATACAGCTGCGATAAGATAAAACGGCCACAACTTATTGGGTTTCATGAATCCACCTCATCCTTCTCATCTGGTTGGTTTTACAGACTTTCACTAGTATATTATGGCAGGAAAACACGTTGGTTGGCAAGTAAGATTAGGTTAAGACGTAAAACATTTTGTTAAACATAGCCTTGGATAAACTTGCTATCCTGATGAACTGTGCCCGAATCATGTTTACTCGTGTTTTTACCCCTGCTGAGAGAATATAAAACAGGTTGCTTAAGGACGGGTGATATACTAAATTTTATACAGATATAACTTGGAAGCGTGATCTCTAGTTATTGGCAAAAAGGGAAATATCTATTGAGGAGATGGCTATGAAAGCGATGATGTTAAACCAAATAGTGAACCTTGTTGATAACCCAAACCCATTATTTCTAACCGATATACCGATACCTTCTCCGTCTGCAGATGAAGTATTAATTCGGATAACAGCTTGTGGGGTTTGCCATACAGAACTGGACGAGATCGAAGGTCGAACACCACCGAGTAAACTCCCGATGGTATTGGGACATCAAGTAGTCGGTCAAGCAGCCGAGGTGGGAGAAGGGGTTGATTCGGTCAAGCTTGATCAACGCGTGGGTGTGGCATGGATTTTCTCAGCCTGTGGGGCATGCCAATTTTGCCAGCGCGGTGAGGAGAACTTGTGCACTCATTTCAAAGCCACTGGGCGAGATGTTCATGGTGGCTATGCTGAATATATAGCTGTCCCGGCTGATTACGTTCATTCTATACCGGACAATATCACCTCACAGCAGGCGGCTCCAATGTTGTGTGCTGGAGCAATAGGTTACCGCTCACTGAAACTGGCTGGCATAGAAGACGGACAAAATCTTGGCTTAACAGGTTTCGGTGCCTCGGCTCATCTTGTCATAAAGTTGGTGCGTTGCGAGTATCCAGACACGGAAATATTCGTATTTGCTCGCAACCCACATGAACGCGAGTTTGCCGTAGAGCTGGGTGCTGCTTGGGCGGGTAACACAACAGAGAGAGCACCGGTAAAGCTGGATAGCATAATTGATACCACACCGGTGTGGAAACCAGTTGTTGAAGCGTTAGAGAATCTTAGCCCGGGTGGGCGCTTGGTTATCAATGCTATTCGCAAAGAAGATATTGATAAAGAGTACCTGCTGCAGCTGGATTATCCACGCCACCTATGGATGGAAAAGGAAATCAAGAGTGTCGCTAACGTAACCCGCACAGATGTACGCGAGTTTCTTGATTTAGCCGGGAAAATTCCAATTGAACCAACCATACAAGAATATCCTTTGGCAGATGCAAATCAGGCTTTGAATGAATTGAAATGGGGAGATATTCGGGGCGCGAAAGTCCTGCGGATCGACAGATAAGTATTTCTGCTTGGGATCCGATACTTCCGCAGTTTGGGTTCTGAGTGTGCCAGGACAACCTGGGATTCTGACAAGAAAAAAACAAAAAATGATTCCCATGTTTACCGTAGTCAGCGGTTGATCATTGTTACTTACAACGAACAAGGGCTGAGCTTCGGTCAGTGTGCATGCTCATCATTTTTCGTACCTTGGTAGAGATAGATTTTGCCGCGTTTATGAGCCGTTGTTTAGACTAGTGGCTTGTGAGGTTCTCGAGGAGTATAATTGCCGCCGGAGAATCTCGATGCGTATTGGAATTATTGGTCTACCCCAATCCGGAAAAACAACAGTATTCAATGCCCTCACTCACGGAAACCAGCCCACGATACGCAGTGGTGGGCGCTTTGATGTTCACACCGCTGTAGTAGATGTGCCCGATCCGCGTGTAGATCGGTTAGTGGAGATATTTCGGCCACGCAAGACCACCTATGCACAGGTGACGTATGCCGATATTGCTGGGCTAGAAGGCAGCGCGAGCGAGAAAGGAATTGCAGGTCCACTGCTAAATCAGTTGTCTCAGATGGATGGTTTCGTACATGTTGTGCGCTGTTTTGACAATTTTAGTGTTCCCCACCCGACCGGTGCGATTGATCCGCTTGGCGATCTTAATGCCCTCCAGGGCGAAATGCAGTTGAATGATCTGCTCGCAGTCGAGCGAAAACTTAAACGCTTGGATGATGAGCTCCGTCGAGGCGGTGGGCGCGAGAAAAAATGGGTTGAGAGGGAGATCGATTTATTTCAGCGTTTCCAATCAGTTTTAACAGATGATAGACCACTGCGATCAATAGAACTATCTCCTGAAGAAGAGCGGTCTGTCTCCGGTTTCGGGTTTCTCACGCAAAAACCAGTGTTGATCTTGTTTAACACATCGGAAGGGCAAACTACGCCCTGCGTGGACTATCCTGCTGGGCGCTGTGAAGTTGTAGCGCTGCAGGGTAAGTTAGAAATGGATATCGCCCAGCTATCTGATGAGGATGCCGAGCTGTTTATGGTGGAGTATCAGATTGAAGAGTCAGGCCTAAAACGAGTGATCAATTTGTCTTACTGTTTGCTTGGGTTGGAATCATTTTTCACCGTAGGGGAGGATGAAGTACGGGCATGGACGATAAGGAGCGGCGGCACGGCATTTGATGCGGCTGGTGTGATCCACTCTGATTTGCAAAAAGGATTCATTCGGGCGGAGGTAATTGGATATGAGGAACTGCTCGAAATTGGTAGGTTCTCAGAAGCCCGCCAACATGGAATATTACGAATCGAAGGGAAAAGCTATATTGTGCAGGATGGGGAAATAGTGCATATCCGCTTTAATATTTGATGTTGTTTAGAAATTGGGGGATGCGACGAATAGTATGATGTATCCTTGAAGAATAAAGATTCGCGCCTACGTATTATCTGATATAGTTCTAATTTAGGTAGTTAACCTATGTTGCGTATTTTTCAATTTGGATTTTTGGTAATTGTCCTTGGATTCGTGGTGTGGTTCGGGAGTGGAATAGCGGGTTTCAGTGAATTGTCTGGCAGTACTTTTTCGTTTTCGCCAACCCAAACACCCACTCTGACGATCACAGCTAGCGCAACCTTGACGGTTACTCCAACTGCAACAACCACACCGACGAAAACTTACACACCCACCTCAACTAGCACGGTTACCGATTCACCTACTCCGACAGAAACTGGGACACCAACTATTACACCAATTCCTACGTTAGATGTACCATCTATAACCGCGCTTATGCAGGCCTTCTGTCGCTATGGACCAGGCAAAGCTTACTTATATTCCCACGGATTATCCACCGGTGATACCGGGCGAATTGACGGACGAAATTACTCGGGCACCTGGTTGTGGATCCAGCCGGAAAACCTTGACCGTCACTGCTGGGTAGCTGCTTCTGTGGTAGATGTGACTGGGGATATGTTAAATGTAAACGTGGTCCAATCTAGACTGCCACATGCAACCTTGTATGGTCCTCCCCAAGAAGTGGAAAGCGTTCGAAATGGAGATCAGGTATTAATTGTTTGGGAGCCAGTTTGGATGACGGAAGATGATTTTCGCGGCTATCTTATCCAAGCGACTATATGTCAAAATGGTAGACTGCTTCCGATTGCCGTGCACACTGAGGGTAGCCGCTACGAGTTCCAGGATGAAAGTAATTGCCAAGGGAGTTCGGGAGGGAAATTGTATGCGGTTGAGAAGCATGGCTATACGGATCCAGTTGAGATCCCGTGGCCATGAATAATGGGAACTGTCAAAATTCAGTGGACGTTTCCTGCGAATGGAATTGAGAGAATCGCTGTACCCGGTTTGCTAAAGAGTTGTTGTTTGTAGTCCCTTAGATTTATACTTTTTGGATATAGAAGGAGCCCATAGCACAGAAGTCAGCCACCAGTTGGAGTGCACCTATGGATGGTTGTGATCCGTTGCTATTCAATAGGCTGTCCTGGAGCGCGTATACTGCTAAGCATGGTAGGAAATGTGGCCGGTACTGATGGAGAGCGGCATCCAAGGCATCAGCGAGGTTGAGTGCATCCTCAATAAGCACTAAGCGTGTCTCTTCAGCCCAATACTCGCCTGGCAGCAATTCAGGTAACTCTATATATGCCAGTGATGCTGGATCAATGATTTCAGCTTCATGATCGTTTACGGTGCCCATCGGAATCCAGCCATTTTCTTCGGCCATCTGCAAGATGCCGTACCAAGTCTGTGTGCTTAAACCAATCCTCTGAGTTTGATTATTGTATCTACACAACAAGAAGCTCACCAGAATTCTCCTGTGCGGCATAAGCGCTAGCTTATTTTTAATACCCAATCAAGTTTATCTGTAATTTCCATTCGGAAAATAAAACAGGGCATGCAATGAAGGGATTATATCAGCCAAGTAGTCCTGCTGATTTCCCCAAAACTACAGTAGATAGGCATTCTGGAACACATGAAAAGCCTTTTCTATTGGACTAAATGCTCTCATGCATCTGGAGTCGGTGATCCAGCACGATTGCCAGCGATGGCCCACACCGGTTTGCCTTGATTATGGATACCGTCAGTATGACCAATACATTGGATCGCTTTGACATAATCACAAGGCACATAAAATGCACCTGAATTCTCCATGACAATTGCACCGATTGGATTTCTTTAGTGTTCGAGGTGCATGAAGGAGATATTGAATGAATGCTTATGCTGAAGCGAAACAGGCCAAGGAATTGTACAAGGCCAAGTTGTTTCGATTGCCAAATGTGGTCGGCGTCGGAGTGGGATATAGGGAAATGGGTGGCGAACAGACAGATGAATTAAGTGTCAAAGTATTGGTATCGCAAAAACTGCCCCGCTATGCATTGGATGACAGTAAATCTGTTCCGCGCGATATGGCTGGTGCGAAAACTGATGTAGTCGAGGTGGGCATACTACGTGCCCAAGAAGAGCGCACTGACCGTTGGCGCCCAGCACCTCCGGGGGTTTCTATTGGCCATTACCAAATAACAGCTGGTACATTTGGTGCAGTAGTCTATGATCGGGTAACGGGTGACCGTCTACTTCTTTCAAATAACCATGTGCTAGCCAATAACAATAACGCCGCACCGAACGATCCTATTCTTCAACCCGGAATTGCGGATGGTGGTACCCTGCGCTATGATACGATTGCCCAGCTTGTACGATTCTGCCCACTGCGGTTTAATTCGGAACCTGGTGAATGTACTTATGCTGATATGTATGTGCGCGCAGGCAATTATGTGGCTGGATTGCTTGGTTCGCACCACCGAATAACTGCTTCACGGTACAACCGGCAGGCAGTTAATTTGGTTGATGCTGCTGTGGCGCGACCTGCTGACGAGAGTCAGATGTTGGATGAGATCTTAGACATCGGCCTGGTTGAAGGTGCGATTCCAGCTGAACTTGGCATGCAGGTACGGAAATCTGGTCGCACAACCGGTCTCACACAAGGGGAACTAGTCGTGATGGATGCAACAGTAAGTATTTCTTATGGGACAGATAAGGTTGCGACATTTGAAAACCAGATTTTGACAACAGCTATGTCGCAAGGTGGGGACTCCGGTTCGCTGTTGGTAGCAGCTGATGATAATATTGCTGTTGGCTTGTTATTTGCCGGTTCAACGCAAAGCACCGTATACAATCCAATCAAGACAGTTTTAGATTGTCTCGAGGTAACGCTATGAGCCCTGACAGCTCGCAAGTCGATTATGAGCGTGTAAAGTCAGTAAAAGAGACTCATGAGCGGGATTTGCTTGCCAAGCAGAATGTTGTCGGTTGTGGGGTGGGATATAAGTTCGCCGGCGGGAAGCGGACAGACATATTGGCGATCATCGTTATGGTGCGCAAAAAAACACCTGAGAGTTTGTTGGAGGGGGAAGAAATAATCCCCAGAGAAATTGATGGTGTCCCGGTGGATGTGCAGGAAGTGGGGGAGTTGCGGGGGAGTGATGGAAATTAATTGTAGGTTATTGCCATTATTTGATCACAATGGTTTCTACAACCCTTCCTCAACTGGCACTGTAAACGGCGTCTCTCCTGGAACAATTGGACACTTCTCGGCTAGCTCGGGAGACATCCAAATCGCATTATTGAGTACGATTGGATATACCTCATCTAGGAATTTGATTGTATCAGCCATGTACGAGGCGACACCATCTGGAGATCCTGCTCCCCGCTCGACTCTGATCCAAACAACTGCCGCGGGATTATCTTTCAACTCCCCGATTAATTCATCCTGCCCGATCTCGGCAACCCAGGCATACATCCACACGTATTTCGAAACCGGAGGGATTCCGGTGACAAAGTGAACAATTGGGTTGATTGGATATACGCCTAGTTCTAAGTTCTCCGCGTTACAGCCAAGCTCCCGAACATCCCTGCCGAACTTTATATACTGCCAAACATGGTTGCTGTTTGCGAACGCACGTGGATTGTCCACAATAAAGTAACCTCCCTTACCTGCTGACCACAAATGCATTCCGCCGATCATTATGAGCAGAATCACCCAGCCGGCGCGCAACATGCGGAGAAGAGGACTACTTTTGCTGGTTTGGTTTTCTCTTGTTTCATACAAATGAGCGGGTTTGCGAAGCTCGAACAGTAAGTAGAAAGCAGCGAATAGACTAACCATGGTGAAAGCGATCGCGTATAGACCGTCATCTTCTCGCACGAGAAGGGAACCAGAATAAACATACAGGAAAATCCCTGCCATGACTTTCCGGTTCAATACCAATCCTAATGAACATATCAGGATCGATATGCGAAACAGAAAACCCGAAAATATCCAAGAAGAATATTGGTTTTCGTTATCGAGTTTTACAGACCGATACGGTTCTAGGTGTATGAATGGTGAGAGTTGCTCGTACCAGCGCGAGTCAAGGATCTTGATACCACTAAACAGGTTCTGCGATAGGACGCCAACTCGGTTTGGGCTTGCATCTACATACTTTGAGTAGATCTCTGAGTTGAACCATATGGTCTCGCGATAGAATGCTAAGAAAGTGTCTGAGTTGTACAGATACAGCCCATAAGCTCCGATCAAAAGGGCGGCAGATAGAACAGGGAAAAGGACATGCCTTAGTCCTGCTTTCCAGCGTTCGCCTTTCGGATAGTTTATACCGGAGATAAGTAGTCCGAGAAGGGCGATACTGACGGGGTAAATCATCAATGGGTCAGTCAACAAAGCCAAACCCAGTAAACCACCTATGAGCACCAATACTCGCACCTTAACTATGGGTCTCTGGACAATAATCCACAGGATGAGGATTAAAACCACCGACATCAATATCCCTTCGAAGGTGGCATAGATAGCTTCCTGACCCCGGTGGAATTGGTTAATCAAATTCCAAGCAATTGATGTCATTGCAATAGCCAAATAGAATTTAGTGATCCGCATGCTGGCTGCGAACAGACTAACTTGTAACATTAGTACGGAAATACGAATGGAAATGAAGGAGTTTCCGAAAAAACTCACTACCATCGCAACCCAGTAGTACGGAAATGGGAAGTGGTGGGAAAAGATATCGCGATAGAGGACATCTCCTTGTGATATCAGCCAACCAAAAGTTATGGTTTCTGCCTCATCGACGAAACGTCCAAAGTACACTTTTGTTAGGCCAATCAAAAAGGAGATTATTAGCAGGGCGAAACCAATATTCTGTGGTGTTAATCGCCGCTGAATTTGCTCCGTATGAGGTTTAGTTTTTACCTCATTCAGAGCATCCCTCCAGTAACTCCTGCCGTACTGGAGGTTGGCTAAGACAATTAATTGGAGCAGTACAAGGAATCCCCAAATGAAGCATAATTGCCATAATGGGATCATACTTTGGAGATCGAATAATTGCAGCAAGGAATGACCAAGGAAATATATGCCAGTAATGCCAGTGGTGGATAGTCCAATAATCCAGATGAGAATGGCGGGGCGATTAAGCAGTGCTTTGGTTGGAGAGAAATGGTCACAGAGTGATCGTAACTCAAGGATTCCCATGAAAATAAAAACCAAAACGAACATTCCAATGATAGAGATTGCCCCCAGCTGGGTAATAGCCAGTGGATTATTCAAATTTACGTCAAGTGCTGTATATGTGCTTATGGCAGAAACCAATATCCAAACCCCCTCGATGGTACATATTACATAGTAAATTATCGGTCCGAATTTTTTCACCATATTTGTAAAGGCCAAAGCACTTATGAGTTGTAAACAGACTTCGTTATACCACCATGTGATAATAATTGTATCAATCCGATTAAGTGACACTTTTTCGTTACCGTATGATTAATGCGATTCTGATTGTACATTTTTAGTATCTTTAGAAACCCCTTTTGCTGCCTTTTGATTTATGTAGTTTATATTTACTGTCATTGACTGTCACTCATCAGTGATATAAACAGAGAGTGCGGTGGGGTCAAACGAATTCGATTGTAGGTACGCATACCAAATCAGGTCAGGGTTGTATGATAGATATCTT
>JBFENN010000046.1:0-20970 GCA_041551115.1 Anaerolineales bacterium | reverse complement strand
TTTTGTTGGTGATCTTGAGCGATCAACATATACTCGTGATGCTTGTGGAACTGGACTCATGGAAGAGAAATTCAGCCTCAACTTAACTGAAGCGTACCGGCAAGGTGATGTAGTAATATATGAAGTGATTCAATAGACAATTTGGTAAATAGATAAGCATGATGAATAAACGAAATTGGTTTTCACTTGACAACGCGTTGATCATGATCGCGTTTTTGCTTGGACTTGGGTTGCGATTTTATCACCTGGACGTTTTCCCACTTTCGGAAAGTGAAGCCTCGCATGCCCTCCAAGCGTTAAGCCTTAGCCGAGGGCTGCCTTTTGATACCAGCCTCAAGCCGCTTTATATATTAGGCACCGGTTTACTGTTTACGATATTTGCAAGCAGCAATAGCTGGGCACGTTTTCTGCCTGCATTTATGGGATCTTTATTGGTACTTGCTCCTTTGCTATTCCGGACGAAATTTAGCCGGTCTGTCACCCTCATCATGATTTTTGGATTGGCAATTGATCCTGGGCTGGTGATCGTTTCCCGCCAGGTTGATAGCACCATCATTGCTGTAGCTTTATTTATATTTTCCCTTGGTTTTTTATTGCGACGGCAGATTATTTTTGCAGGAATTACCACCGGGTTGTTGCTTTTAACCGGCCCTGGTGCCATACAAGCCGCCCTCATAATCCTGATAATTCTGCTAGCTGCACGGCTATTACACATGCCCGCATTTGTTGAGCTTCAACCATCAGATAAACTGATGAACTCCGGGGTCTGGCTGATTTATGGTGCAGTGGTTATCAGTACGATGGTTATCGTGAGCACTAATTTTTTGATGTACCAATCCGGTATTGGTTCATGGGCGGAAAGTCTTTTATTGTTTTTCACGGATTGGCTTTCAATCACAAGGACACCACCACTGTTTACGATTATCGCGTTCATCATCTATCAACCCTTGGCCTTGATTTTTGCAGTTTTCTCTACATTGCGCAGGTGGAAAGCTTACCCAACATTGGTGCCTTACCTTTTTTTCTGGATTACTGCTGGGATATTAATTGCTATCCTGAACCCTGCTCGCCAGGTATCTGATATAGTTTGGGTATTATTTCCCCTTTGGGGTCTGGCCTCACTGGAATTGGGAGACATTAAATTCATAAGCTCTGAGCATACAAAGATATCGTTTGGGTTGGGGGCACTTATCCTATTGGTGTTCCCACTGATCTGGTTGAATGCAACCGGTTTTATTCAGAGCCCGTATGATTCCCAAACCGTATTTCTCCGTATGGCAGTCCTGCTTGGTCTGTTGGTTTTATTAACCTTATCTGTAATTCTGGTTGGTTTTGGATGGTCATGGGTGACTGCACGAACTGGAGCAATACTCGGTTTAGTAGTTGTTGGTGCTATCTATCTCTTGGCTTCTATAACCGCTGCAGCGTATTCGAATCCCTTTCGGCAGAGAGAACTCTGGACCGAATCCCCGTCAATAGGTGATGCAGATTTAATTTTCACGAGCATAGCGGACATATCCGAGTGGAATACAGGATTACGCGATCACATTGATATCTCGATAAATATTGAATCCCCAGCCATGAATTGGCTCTTGCGCGATTTTCCCGCTCCTGAAGAAACTGATTCTTTTACAAACCCGCTGGCCCTATCGCCATCATTCATTCTCACCGATGCTGATGACAACCAACCTCAGCTTACAGCGAATTACCGTGGGCAGGACTTTGTTTGGTGGGTAACGCCTGAATGGGGGAATCTTGTCTCGATTGACTTTTTTGGTTGGTTGACTTCGCGCAGGATACCAATGAGTTATGAGCATGTCATCCTTTGGGGTCGAGGCGATTTGTTCTCCGGTGGATCTAATTTTGAAGATGAGAGTGGTTTAGACAGTACTGACCTAATCGATGTGGAAGAATATCCTTCCGAATAGATTTAGATCCTCTCCCATGCACTGGAGTGCTTGACTAATGATTGGGACTTTGGGTTTGGAGATTGTATGGCACCCCCCAACATAATTGCTGTTGACGGACCTGCTGCTTCGGGAAAATCCACACTGGGCTTACGGATCGCAGAAACCCTTGGATACTTATATTTTGACACAGGTGTAATGTACCGTGCCATCACTTGGATTGCCCTGCGTTCTCGGATAAGTGTTTCAGATCAATTAGCGATCACAGCTTTAGCCGAGGACACACAAGTTGAAGTTGGACCACCATCAATCGACGATGGGCGCGGGTATGATGTCATGGTGCAGGGGCAGGATATCACCTGGGAGATTCGTCGCCCAGAAGTTGATGCGAATGTCTCGGTTGTATCAGCATACCCAGGTGTTCGGCGTGCTTTGAGCGCTCAACAGCGTCGGATAGGTATTCGTGGAAAGGTCGTAATGGTTGGACGAGATATCGGTACGGTAGTTCTCCCTGAAGCTGACCTAAAAATTTTTCTAGATGCTTCTGATGAAGAACGCGCCCTGCGCAGGTATTTAGAATTAAAATCAAAAGATGAATCTGTTGACTACCAGAGAATTTTGGCATCAGTCCGAAATAGAGATCACATCGATTCGTCCCGTGAAATTGCTCCTCTGCGTCCAGCAGATGACGCTATTATTATTGACTCGGACGGGTTGAATGCTGATCAAGTATTCTCGCAGGTGTATGCCTTAGTAAAGACCTACCAATCCCAGGAATAGACGTGGTATACGATCTATGTATTTTCAAATTCAAGCATCATTCTTCCGCAGTTTCATAATCTCGGCTTGCCTATCATGACCAAGCAATACCGTGTCCCAATGAGAAATAGAGTGGCGAGAGCATATTTACGCCCTTTTTTTCGTGGGCTCTTTCACATTCTATCCTCAGTCAAGATATATGGTAAGAATAACGTGCCTGAAGGCGGATCTTATCTTATCTGTATGAACCATGTTTCGCTGTATGATCCACCATTCATGATTGCTTTTTGGCCCACCTGCCCCGAAGCTGTTGGAGCAGTAGAGCTCTGGGATCGTCGTGGTATAGCAATCCTTGCGCGTTTATATGGTGGGATTCCGGTCCATCGTGGTCAATATGATCGATTATTATTAGAAACCATGACTGGTGTGTTGGCTGCTGGGAGACCATTACTAATAGCTCCAGAAGGGCAGCGTTCTCATGCACCTGGTTTGCAGCGCGGTCATCCCGGTGTAGCTTATATTGCGGAAAAAATGAATGCCCTTATTATGCCAGTCGGGATAGTGGGTGCCACAGAGGATTTCTTATCGAATTCGCTTAAAGCTCAAAGACCAACTATAGCGATGCACATCGGGCTACCTTTCAAACTGCCAACCAACTTCGTCGTTGGCAAACCCCGTAAAGTTATTCGCCAAGAGAATGCCGATCTGATTATGCTTCACATTGCTAAGCTGTTGCCAGAAAACTATCGAGGCTTCTATGGTGAATCCTTCTCCCAAACCTGATAAACCACGGACTCCCAACGTAAGACCGAAGATTACCCGTCTGCCGAAAATGACAACATGGCGTCGCATTTTTCGGTGGTTTATTCGAATGATCGCGGTGATCGTAGTAAAAACCTTAACTCGCACACGTATAAGCGGTGTTGAGAATTTCTCGCCTAAAGGCCCCTACATCATAGCGTCAAATCACCTGGGTGACGCAGATGTTGTTAGTGGTTTAGTGAAATTTCCTGTTCAAGTAGAAGCGCTTGCCAAGGCAGATTTGTTCTATTTCCCGATTCTAGGAAAAATTATGGATATGTATGGTGTAATTTGGGTTCATCGTGGTCAGCCGGATCGCAGAGCGATAAAGACCGCGATTGAAGCACTCAGACAAGGGCGTGTGGTTGGAATCGCTCCGGAAGCACGCGAAAGCATAACCGGGGAATTAGAACACGGAACAGGCGGTGCTGCATATATTGCACTCAAAGCGGGTGTACCCATCTTACCCGTTGTGTTCATGGGTACAGATAACACAACTATATATCGGAATATGCTTAAGCTCCATCGCTCAGAAATTGACATCAAGGTTGGCACCCCCTTTGGTATTACCCAAACTGGTGATCTCCGTTTGGATATAGATTTAGGTACAAAACAAATTATGTCGGCTTTGGCTGCACTCCTGCCGCCAGAACTTCGTGGTGTCTACAATGGAAATTAATCAGTATAGTTTTCTATTTTGAAACAAATCATGCTTTGAGGTATCGCATTATGAACTCTAGCCTTACAGAATATCACCACGATGAATGGGAAACACAAAGAAACGTACTGAGGTTTCTATTGAAATACATTGGATTTACAACTTTGGCTAAGATCGATCGAGTTGAAGGTTTGGAGAACGTACCAACCGAGGGCTCTGCGATATTGATGATAAATCATATCGCATTCATTGATCCCATTGTTGTACTCAACGTTTTACCGAGAAATATTGTTCCCCTGGCAAAAACTGAGGTTTATGAATATCCGATCATTGGTATATTACCAAAAATGTGGGGCGTAATACCAGTAAAACGTGAGGATATCGATCGTTATGCTGTTCGGCAGGTATTACAAGTGTTGGGTGCTGGTGAAATCGTCCTAGTAGCTCCTGAGGGGACACGTTCACCAGCACTTACTCGCGCTAAAGAGGGGATAGCCTATCTGGCAAATCGCAGTGGGGCAAAGGTTGTACCGGTAGCAATAGATGGCACGATCGGTTTCCCTGCTTTTCGGTTCAGTTCTGCTTGGCAGGCTGAAGGTGCATATGTCCAATTTGGAAAACCGTTTCGCTTTAAATCGGAAATTAATAGACCTGGACGTAATCTATTACGAAAAATGACCGACGAAGCCATGTACGTCTTGGCTAGGATGTTGCCCGAAAAACGCCGGGGCGTTTACTCTGATTTGTCTCATGCGAGCGAAGACACCCTTGAATGGCTCTAGAGCTATTAATGCTATAATCATCCAGTAAATCAGATCTAAGATATGGATCATGACCATCCTGTTCACGCTTCTGACCAATTCACCATTTATAAATTTGCCTCAAGATGTTGTTGGCATTGTGATAGCCTTCTTGGCATGGTTATTATGGTTGGGAGTGGTGTTCTTATTAATTCGTAGGTGGGGGAAGTATGATAAGCCGCGCGATTCAAGGTATTGGTTCACATTTATTATCCTGTTGGTGGCTACCTCCATCACGAGTTTATTCGTCGGCATCCGGTTTACACCACAATCTGGCTTATTACCCCCCGGATTACCTGTAGACCCTCTCGGTCCCACGATGATGGTGTTTTCAGTGTTGCCATGGCTGATAGCTGCTGGTTGGCTTGGCACAACCCCCTCAGTCATACTTGCCGCTTTTTCAGGAGTTTTGCTGGCATTATGGGATACCCATAATCCATTTACACCCTTAGAATTGAGCCTAATGGCGGCTTTAGCAGCTTGGATGGTGAATCAACGCTATCGGACCCGCCTTTACCGCCTTGCCAGCCACCCTTTCCTGGTTGCTGTACTATTATCGCTGCTGTATCCGGTCCTTTTTGTTGCAAGCAATATTTTCTCTGCATCTGGACCTCTGGTGAGTCGATTGGATTTCGCCTTATCTCTTGTTGGTGTGCATACCTTAATCCAAGCAGTTGAATTGTTTATCGCTGGAATCATTGTCGAAGTCGTCGCAATAGGGTTGCCGGATTGGTGGGGGAATCATGAGCCACTTGTTCCTTCTCCCCCAGAGAAAAGCCTGCGAACTCGGTTCAATTACATCATCGCATTTTCAGTTGGGATTTTGATGATTATCCTGATCGGGGCAGATTGGATTGTCGCCGGAGGTGCTGCCCGGCGTATTCTTCAAGAAAGGATGACTGAGGCAGCCCAAATGGCAGCTCGCGGAGTACCATATTTTTTAGATGTTGGTCAAAGTCAGATTTTACAGCTGGCTCAGGATGAACGTCTGTACACAGCCCCTGATGAAGATTTGGAATTTGTCCTTATAGAGAACAAACTGCGAGTGCCATATTTTGATCACTTGTTCATCTTAGATGCGAACGGGAATGACATCGCGAGTTCAAATGGTCAATCCTTCACGACCACCAATCCACAACCTGTAGAGCTGGTAGGCATAACGCTGGCGTTGGAAGGATTACCTTTCCAATACTTTACGGTTCCTCCAGGCAGCGGGGATAACGCTGCTCTAGTTTCATTCATGGCGCCTGTCTTTGATCAGAATAACACAGTCCAAGCCGTACTCATTGGGCGGACCGATCTTTCGCAAAACTTATTTACCTCGCCGATTTTGAATTCACTCGATAGTGTGATTGGCGAAGATGGTGACGGGATGCTGCTAGACGAGAACGGGGTGATTCTTTATCACACCAATCCAGATATGATCATGAGGGAGTACAGTGGGCATATCCCGGATGAGGCGGAGTTTTTTGATGACACTGCGCCGGATGGAACTCGTCAGTTAATTTACTATCAACCTGCAGAGGGTCGCCCCTGGGCGATCGTCTTATCAATCCCGGCTCGGGCTGCTCAACAGATCACATTGTTCATATCTGCCCCTTTGTTGGTCATGATCTTAGTAATCGCGCTTGTGGCGGTGGTTTTATTACATATAGGTGTAGATTCAGTTACTCGTTCATTTGAAAATTTAGCGGTACAAGCCGATAATATCGCCCGTGGCCAGCTAAATTCTCCTATTCCTGTTAAAGGTGAAGATGAAATCGCGCAGTTAGCGAGGTCTTTTGAGCAGATGCGGAGCAGTTTACAGTCTCGCTTAGAAGATTTGAATCGTCTAATTAATGTCAGCCAGGGGGTGGCTTCTAATCTAGATATGTCTGCTGCCGTCCAGCCAATCCTGGATTCTGCTTTATCGATTGGGGCTCAATCAGCCCGTGTGGTACTAATTCCCACAGCCCTTCCTGATTTCGAAAGGAACGAGACGCGCCCGCTTGTATACTCAAAAGGTTCCTCCACTAGTAGGTACGCATATATTGATGAGCAGATATTAGAGATTTCCCGAAAACAAAAAAGATTGGTATTAACCAATTTATATCGCACACGGCTGATAGATTTCCCGCCCAACAGCCTGCGCCCTAAAGCGCTGATCGCTATCGCGTTACGCCATGAGAATCAATATTCTGGCGTCTTGTGGGTAGCTATAGATAATGAGCACCAATTTGTAGAAAGCGAAGTTCGTTTCCTGGAAACCATCGCAGGCCAAGCTGCAATTGCCGCTGCAAATGCGGAATTATATATGAATGCCGAAGTTGGCCGTCAGCGGTTAGCGGCGATATTGGCTTCTTCCCCTGATCCGGTCTTAGTAACCGACCAGAAGAACCGCTTGTTGTTGGCGAACCCTGCTGCATGGCGAGTGTTAGGGTTGGGCGTGGAATGGGATGAAGGACAGCCATTAGAGAAAATTATCTTCAATAATGACCTGCTGAATTTATTACGCTCTGCTGATGGTGAGAAGCAATCAGTAGAGGTTGCTTTGTCGAATAAGCGTGTGTACTTTGCGACGGCAAGCTCGGTCATGGCAGACGGTGATCATGTTGGCAGAGTATGTGTATTGCGGGATATTACCCACTTTAAAGAACTTGATACACTCAAATCTGAATTTGTCGCCACAGTTAGCCACGACTTGCGATCACCTTTGACTCTCATCCGCGGGTACGCCATGATGTTAGATATGGTTGGCCAGTTGAATGAGCAGCAAAATAGTTATGTGGAGAAGATTGTCGGTGGTGTTGAGAACATTTCTCGTCTGGTTAACAACCTATTAGATTTGGGACGGATTGAGGCTGGCGTTGATTTACAGCTCGAGATGGTGGCTGTATATGAAGTGATTAAAAACGTAATTGATGATCTACAGCTCATGGCAACCCATAAACGCATCGACGTTCAATCAGAGTATCGCCAGGAAACGATCCCATTACTCGAGGCAGACCAGGCACTGCTGCAGCAGGCATTACATAATTTGGTTGAGAATGCAGTCAAATATACTGATCATGGCGGCAAAGTTAGGGTGCGTGTCGATAGCCGCCAAGGTTATATGGCATTTGTGGTTAGCGATACCGGTATTGGCATCTCACCCGTTGATCAGCCGAGGTTGTTTGAAAGGTTCTATCGTGGAGCTCATCAAGGTGGAAAACGACAATCTGGGTCTGGTTTGGGTCTAGCGATAGTGAGATCTATTGCTGAGCGGCACGGTGGAAAAGTCTGGGTAGAGAGTAAGCTGGGCAAAGGGAGTACATTCTTTATGATCATCCCTCTTTGCCAGGAGAAAGAGACACGCAGTTCACGGGGAGGATAATGAGTTCGATACCAGCGAGTTGTTCGCAAATTATTTATCGAGAGACTGTATTTAAGACCTACTGCACTGGGTTGTTCCAGCTTGACCAATGCCGTATAGATATCTTCAATCAGAAAACGACTATGCTATCTCTGGTATAATCCTGACGAATTTTTGACTTTGGATTGGTATGCGATTACAAGATTAGAGTATAAATTGTTCTTGGGTTTATATGGAATGGTATAGCGGAGCCCATATTGGCATTTAATCCCTTAAACTGGTTGCTTGGTTTCTTCTCCCTGGATATTGGTATTGACCTTGGAACGGCCAATACCCTGGTTAACGTTCGTGGAAAAGGGATTGTGATCAGTGAGCCATCCTGGGTGGCTATAGAAAAACGGACACGTCGGCCTCTAGCCATAGGTGCAGAAGCCAAAGAGATGGTCGGGAGAACCCCGGCTAATGTCGTTGCGGTACGCCCTTTGCGCGATGGTGTAATCTCTGAGTTCGAAATTACCCAAGCTATGCTGGAATACTTCATCGGTAAAGCCCATGAACAAAGCATAGTCCCTGTCCCCCGGCCGCGCGTCGTTATTGGTATTCCCTCTGGGGTCACCGAAGTTGAGAAACGTGCAGTCTACGATGCGGCGATGTCGGCTGGAGCGCGCGATACCTATTTAATCGAAGAGCCTGTTGCAGCTGCCCTCGGAGCAGGGTTACCGGTCGCTGAGATTCGTGGCAGCATGATTGTGGATATTGGTGGTGGGACATCCGAGGTCGCTATCATGTCGATGGGGGGGGTGGTGGTATCGCGCTCACTGCGTGTAGCCGGCGATGAAATGGATGAGGATATCGTCCAATATATGCGCAACAAATACAACCTTTTAATTGGATTACGCATGGCTGAACAAGCAAAAATCTCGATCGGGTCAGCTTATCACCTTAAAGATGAAAAGACATATGTTATGCGTGGGCGCAACCTTGTCTCGGGCCTGCCTGATGCTGTGGAAGTTTCTTCTGTTGAGATCCGCGAAGCGGTATCCGGTTCTGTACAGACAATAATAGATACTATAATCGATGCATTGGATGAAGCACCACCAGAGATCATTGCCGACCTAATGGAATCAGGTGTTTGTTTAGCTGGTGGCGGATCATTATTGCAGGCGCTCGATAATCGGCTCAGTGATGAGTTGCGCATTAGGGTATGGGTAGCAGATGATCCAATGAGTTGTGTTGCGCGCGGTGCAGGTATGATTTTGGAAGACTTAGATCACCTTGGCAACTTGCTTGTCGGCTTAGAGCGGGGGAGTACGAAGCATGAATAATTATTACTAGCAATTATCTTCAAGATGTTGTCCATGGCGGTTGGTTTCTGTGACGAATATAATGTAGCCATCGGACGCAGATCTTCATGAATCCTTCAACTGTAAGATCTATTCAAGCCATTGTTTTCCTCCTAATTGCTGTTGGAATTATCGCGCTTGCGCTGGGTGGTTATTTAACTCCCCTTTCTCGTATTGTGTTGTTCCCAGCCATAAATGCTCAGTCATGGTTAACTAATCGTTTCCAGGCTGTACAGGTTTTATTGAATGCACCCCAAGATACCACGAGGCTCCGGCAGGAGAATGCTGAACTCCAAAGCGAAGTATCACGTTTACAATCTCAGGTTATCGAACTTCAGCAGCAGCTGACTGAGACGAGTATTCTCTCTGCTTTGGTTGATTTTGCCCGCGCGAATCCTGAAAACAGGTACCAGGCAGCCGCCGTCATTGGCTACGATACAAGTCCATTTCTTCGTTATGTTCTGATAAACCGGGGATCAGACGATGGCTTACGTCGTGGAATGCCGGTTGTTACCCAACAGGGACTGGTTGGTCGCATCGATGCAGTGACAGCTACTGCAGCCCGGGTACAGCTGATTACGGACGCCGCCTCCACTGTAAATGTGCGCCTGGAACCTTCCGAGGCTCAGGCAATCCTGAGCGGACAAATTACAGGTGATTTAATCTTGGATATGATTCCCCAGGAATCGAATATACAATCGGGTGACTTAGTTATGACGTCTGGACTTGGAGGCGGCTATCCACCAAACATCTTGATCGGTCAAATTTCTGGGATCCGCAGCCAGGCTCAAGATTTATTTCAGCGTGCAACCGTCCAATCAGTGGTCGATTTTTCGCAGCTGGAGATCGTTTTGGTGATCACGAATTTTCAACCAATTGATATTGAACCTCTGATCCCAATCCCGGAAAGCTAGCGCTGCCTCTTTCAATCCAATTCACATGATTTTTTAATGGATGCATTACCAAGCATGAGTTATGATTCCATCAACGATATCGACAATTATCGCCATTCCGATTTTGGGCGTTTTGGTTGTCATTCAATCGAGTATTGTTAGCCGTATCCCACTGATTCAAGGTACACCCGATCTTGTATTGCTTGCAATACTTGCATGGGCACTTCAGAAAAAAGCAGATACGGTCTGGCAGTGGTGTATAATTGGTAGTTTGATGGTGACTTTAACCTCGGCGCTTCCATTAGGCGCCGTGTTTGTTGGATACGGGTTAGCCACAGCAATTGCCTTGGCTCTACGAAGAAGAATTTGGCAGATACCTTTATTGGCTATGTTCATTGTGACCTTTTTGGGTACGGTAATTCTTTATGCGTTTTCATTGCTGGCGTTATGGCTCGTTGGAAATCCCGTTCCTGTATTGGCAGCATTAAACTTGATTGCATTACCAGGATTATTATTGAATTTACTGCTGGCTATTCCTGCCTACGGATTATTGCATGAATTGGCCAAATGGATTTATCCGGAAGAAATTGAAGTATGAACGGGTCTTCATCACTGCATAATAATATCGAACGCTGGCGTATATATACGTTTGCTGTTGCTATCCTAGCTGTATTCATAATATTTTTAGTACGCTTGTTCACGATCCAGATAATTCAGGGTCCAGAATGGATTGCGCGCGCTGAAGATAATCGAACGAATGAAATAAGTATTCCTGCTTCGCGCGGGGTTATTTATGATCGAAATAATACTGTTCTGGCTAGAAATATTGCCTCCTATAATGTGGTCATAACCGCGGCTGATCTGCCTGATGATATCGGTGAGATCCAAGAGATATTACGAGAATTATCGAATTACATTGACGTACCGGTTTCTGGGGGTGAGTTGAGCGAGAATAATCCATTCGTTCCTTGTATTTCAGACCATGGTATCGCTGAGATAGTCGAGTATGGCGAGACCGCTACTCCTTTCCAACCAGTCCCAGTTGCTTGTGATATTGAACGCGAAAGCGCGATGGCAATCCAGGAGAAGGCCGTAGATTGGCCAGGAGTGGGAGTAGAGATTCAACCGATCCGCGACTATCCAACTGGTTCGCTTACCGCCTCGATCATTGGGTTTTTAGGACCAATTCCAGCCAACCAGGAAGCCGAATTCGAGGCAGCGGGACTTGTGCCGAATCGGGATAAGGTGGGGTATGCCGGGGTTGAACTGCAATATCAGGACTTGCTAGCGGGTACAAACGGGTTACGCCAAATAGAGGTTGATGTTGCTGGCCAAGAGCTCTACACAATCGGAGAAACACAGCAGCCTGCCTCAGGTAGTAGTTTGCAATTGACTATCGATACACGGCTCCAGCAGGCTACAACGGCAATCCTGGAACGGGAGATTGACTATTGGAATACATATCTCCAATCAACGCGCTCAACGAGCGGCGTAGTTATTGCGATAAATCCTCAAACAGGAGAGATCCTGTCTATGGTTTCATACCCAACTTACGAAAATAACCGCATGGCACGGCTGATACCTGCTTATTACTACAATCAACTGATTGAAGATCCAGCTAACCCCCTGCTTAACCATGCAGTAGGCGATACATTGCCGGCTGGTTCAGTCTTCAAGCTTGTTACAGCAGTGGGTGCATTAAATGAGGGTGTTGTCACCCCTGAACAGATGATTGATACACCCCCCAAGATAACCATTACCGAGAAATATTTTGCAAACGATCGCGGCAATCCACGCGACTTTGTCGACTGGAATGAAGCCGGTTTTGGTCGGTTGAATTTTATTGGTGGATTGTCGAACTCTAGCAATGTCTACTTTTACAAGCTTGGTGGTGGCTATCGAGATGAAGTTCCTGAAGGCTTGGGTGTTTGTCGGCTCGGTACGTATGCCCGTGCGTTGGGTTATGGTGATTACCCCGGAGTGGGATTACCTGAGGAAGAGAAGGGTCTTGTTCCTGATCCGGCTTGGAAGCGTATTACCCATGGTGAATCTTGGTCCACGGGAGATACATATATCGCGAGTGTCGGGCAAGGATATGTTCTCGCCACCCCGTTGCAGGTGTTGTTGTCGGCGACCACAATTGCTAATGATGGTAAATTAATGCAGCCGACGCTCGTTCGTGAAATCTTGGACAGTGATGGAAACGTTATCCAGGAGTTTAATCCACGGCTGAAGTGGGATATTACTAAAGATCCTGTGATCCAGGAATATTACGATACAACAATCCGTGGTTGTGAACCCATTGAAGGACAAACAAAAACTGTTGATCCATGGGTGGTTGAAACGGTGCAACAAGGTATGCGCCGTGCTGTTACGCATGGTACTTTGGAGGATGAGTTCGTCAATGTCAATATCCCTGCTGCCGGGAAAACAGGTACGGCTGAGTATTGTGATCAATACGCTCAGGCAAAAAACCTCTGCATTCCCGGGAATTGGCCTACTCACGCTTGGACAGTTGCTTATGCCCCATATGATGATCCAGAGATTGCTGTAGTTGCGTTTGTCTACAATGGTGGCGAAGGAGCAAGTGTAGCTGGTCCTATCGTTTGGCAGACCCTTAATGCGTATTTCGAGCTGAAAGCCATCGATTTGGCTGTGGAAGGTTCATAGCATATCATGCTATAATTTTCCCAACCAACATCCAGATCAAATCATTATCCAACCTATATTTTTGCTCATGACGAACCCTCAAATTGAAATAAAGGGCAACCAGGATGGGTTGCTTGTCATCCTGGGCGATGGAGAGTGGCTTCCGCTTCGCGAAGCATTGCTGTTCCAAGTCGATGGTCAGCAGGAATTTATGCAAGGCGCTCGCATGGCTGTAGATGTTGGCAACCATATCCTAAAAGCTGTAGATTTAGGATTACTACGTGATGATTTGTCTGAACGCGGGATCTCATTATGGGCTGTTATCAGCAATTCGGCAACAACTAAGAAGACAGCTAAGACGCTTGGATTAGCAACCGAGATATCTCAACCCAAGCGTAAGCAGGAGATCAAACCGCTTGATACACACTATAATTATGGTGATGAGGCTGTGTTCATCCAGCGAACGCTGCGCTCTGGGTATAATTTGACGTATCCTGGCCATGTTATTGTGTTGGGAGACGTGAATCCGGGCGCAGAGATCATTGCTGGAGGAAATATCATTGTGTGGGGACGTCTGCGCGGCTTGGTTCATGCTGGTGCAGAGGGTGATGGTTCAGCAGTAGTATGCGCCCTTGACTTGATGCCGACCCAATTGCGAATTGCAGGGCACATTGCCATAACCCCGAAAAGACGCGGCAAACCTCAACCTGAGATTGCCTATGTCAAGGACAATCAAGTGGTCGCTGAAATTTGGGGTAAGAAGATGCGGTAGATCATTTGCTTCCGTAATATCAGTGGTTTAGTGATCGAGAATAAAAATATAGGGTAGACAGATGGCAGGTATAGTAGTAACCGTTACATCAGGAAAAGGTGGCGTTGGTAAAACGACCGCTGTCGCGAATTTGGGTGCTGCCCTCGCGAAGCAGGGTTACAAAGTTGTTTGTGTTGATGCAGATATTGGATTACGGAATTTAGATGTCGTTTTAGGATTGGAAAACCGGATTGTATATGACTTAGTCGATATCGTCGAAGGTCGCTGTCGTTTGCGTCAGGCTATGATCCGCGATAAACGTTTGCCGGAACTGTACCTGATCCCTGCGGCCCAAACACGCGATAAAAGCGCTGTCTCACCCAGCGATATGGTCCGGGTATGTGAAGAATTGCGTACAGAACATGATTGGATTCTTGTTGACTCACCAGCAGGAATCGAACGGGGTTTCCGTAATGCCGTTGCCCCTGCTGATATGGTCGTGGTGATCACTAACCCTGAGATATCAGCGGTTAGAGATGCGGATCGAATTATTGGTTTGATTGAAGCTGAAGAAAAAGGACCAGCCTTGCTCATCATAAATCGGATTAAACCGGAAATGGTGCGGCGAGGTGATATGCTTTCCTCCGACGATGTTGTCGAATTGCTCGCTGTTGAACTTATTGGTATGATTCCTGAGGATGCGAATATCATCACGAGCACAAATCGTGGTATGCCGATCACGCTTGACGGGCATAGCAGAGCTGGGCAGGCATTTACCAACATCTCCATGCGATTGCAGGGGAAATCAGTACCTTTTATGGCGATGGATGATGGGGGAGGGATATTTAATAGACTGGCGCGCATGATTCGGTCAGGAGATAATTGATTATGAATAGCTTCATTGATAAACTCCTAGGACGTGATTCACGAAGCGCAGATCATGCTAAGGAACGCATGAAATTGGTGCTGATCAATGATCGTACAGACATATCATCCCGCGATATGGATAACCTTAAGGATGAACTCATAGCAGTAATTTCACGCTATATTGAAATAGATTCTTCTTCTGTCAATATCCAGATGTCTCATGAGGGACGAAAACAACGTTTGATTGCGGATATCCCTCTCGCTGCGAAGGGTCGCCGCCGGGTGCGCCAATAATACCGGCGGATATTTTTCTTGCACTTCTCCTGTAGTTTTTCTTATAATATAAGACATGCGAACAGCTACCACTAGTTGGCGGTATTTTGATTTTTGGCTGCTTGGGGCGGTTGCTCTGTTAACAATCTTTGGCATAACCATGATCAGGTCTGCTGTTGCCGGGAATATCGAATTAACCACGGAAACCAATTTGGTTAATCGACAGTTGATTTTTGCCGCTTTGGGGTTGGCAGTGGTTCTGATTATTGCATCAATCGATTATCATTTATGGGCTTCGATGAGCCGGACACTATACATCGGAACTGCGATTACCTTGCTTGTAGTGAATGTGATCGGTAATGCTCTTTTTGGTTCTGCTCGTTGGTTCCAAGCAGGGTTGATATTAATCCAACCATCCGAGTTTGCCAAAATAGTCGTCATCATTGTCTTAGCGGATTTTTTCACTCGCCACAGTCAAGATACTCAAGGTTTTAGATTAATTTATCGCAGTTTCATCTACGCCATGGGCATTATGATCTGGATAATCCTCCAACCCAATCTGAGCACTTCTATTGTTATCCTTGTTATTTGGCTAGCTTTGCTGTGGGCGAGCGGTCTAAAAATTAAGAGTATGGTGTTCTTCATAATCATTGGTTTGGTTGTTGTTGCTCTTCTAGTGCCTTTACTCATCCAGATCGATGTCATCAAGGATTATCAGATTAATCGAGTCATGTCCTTTGTATTTCCGGATCCAGAGGCACGCTTTGGTGATATATATAACATTCAACAGGCGCTAATCAGTATCGGCTCAGGGGGATGGTTTGGACAAGGGTATGGTCAAGGTTCTCAGGTCCAGCTGAGGTTCTTAAAAGTCCGCTGGTCAGATTTTATTTTTTCTGCGATGGCTGAAGAGTTTGGCTTCTTCGGCACCGTATTGGTGACTTTGGTATTCTTGTTTATCGTCTTCCGCTGTCTACGAACAGCGCGCTTGGCCCGCGATACCTTCGGGGCAATGATTGCTTTTGGAGTTGCGACCATGCTTGCTTTCCAAGGCATCGTAAATATCGGGGTGAATCTCAATTTAATGCCGGCAACCGGTCTTACATTCCCATTTGTCAGCTATGGCGGTAGCTCACTGCTTTCTGCCTTAATTGGAATTGGTTTGTGCCAAAGTGTTATACTTCGGCATAAAGCACTAGAATTATCCGCTGGTTCGGGGTAAATCACAGAGAAGGGATATCCATGCAATCACGCTATCTTCAACCTGCTCGAGTCCGACTTGCTCCATCGCCAACTGGCAGAACCCACTTGGGGAATGGACGTACGGGACTTTATAATTATTTATTGGCTCGTCAGTCTGGAGGTCAATTTATCCTCCGCATTGAGGACACAGACCGAAAACGCTATCGGCCCGATGCGGAAGTTGAACTGATCGAGAGCCTGCGAGCATTAGGGTTGGATTGGGATGAAGGTCCAGATGTGGGCGGTCCCCACGCCCCTTACCACCAATCGCAGCGCAAGGATATCTACCAGCGATATGCTCAGAAATTGATTGCTCAGGGTCAGGCATATTACTGTTTCTGTTCCCCCGCCAGAATTGCTGACCTGCGCAGAATCCAACATCTGCAAAAAGCCCCTTTGCTGTATGATGGTCTTTGCCGCAATCTTGCTCCCACGGATGCAGCCCGCCAAGTTACAGCTGGCGAACCACACGTTGTCCGTTTTAGGACGCCAAAAGAGGGGATGATTACCTCTACCGACCTGCTGCGTGGGGAGATCACCGTCGAGAACAGGCTCCTGGATGACATCATCCTGGTGAAATCGGATGGGCTTGCGGTCTATCATCTGGCCGCGATGGTTGATGATCACCTAATGGAGATAACACATGTCTTAAGAGGCGCGGAGTGGCTGCCGACCTTCCCGTTGCACAATCACATTTATCATGCCTTCGGTTGGGAACAACCAGTTTGGGTTCATCTGTCGCTGTTCTTGAAACCAAGTGGTAAAGGGAAAATGAGTAAGCGTGAAGCAGCCGGCTTGCTGAATGATGGCTACTCGATTTTCATTAAAGACCTTCTCGATTATGGCTACCTGCCTGAGGCTGTTATAAATTGGGTGGCATTAATGGGATGGAGCTATGATGATCATACAGAATTTCTTACGATCACAGATTTAATCGATAAATTCTCTCTCGACCGATTAAATCCATCCCCAGCCGCCATAAATTTTAGCAAACTTGACCATTTCAATGGTTTGCACATCCGCAGTTTGTCGGTACCTGATCTCTCTACCCGGATCAAACCGTATTTTCTTGCAGCAGGCTACACTGTTTCGGATGAGACTCTAGAACAGGTTACCCCCATTATTCAGGAACGTTTAGTTACCCTAGAAGATGCAGTAGAGAAAGCTGGCTTTTTCTTTGAAGCTACGGTTTCACCCCAGCCTGATGAATTGGTGGGTAATAAAATGACCCCAGGAGAGTCACGCCGCGCAGCCAGCAGGGCATTTGAAGTCTTGTCGAACTTACCGGATATATCTCACGTTACAACGGAAGCACCTCTGCGTGCCCTTGCAGATGAACTCGGCCTAAAAGCCGGGCAGTTATTTGGGATCTTGCGGGTAGCTGTTACGGGCCAGAAAGTGAGTCCTCCACTACTCGAAAGTATGGAAATTCTCGGGAAGGACGTTGTTCTCCAGCGCCTGCAGAACGCAGTCAACCTGTTAGGGACATTGCCTTCAGCAGAAGTCTAGCGCACCACCCTTGCATCATGAGAAAACCATCCCATGTGATCACGTGGGATGGTTTGTGTTCCAAAGATCATCGTACTGAGCTGGACAGTTTATTGCCCCATTCCTTCCTGATGACCTAAAAACGAAGCAAAATCATTGTCCGCCATATCTCTGCTCGCTGATTTACTTCTTGGTATTTTGTTGTTTATTGATTTTTGCCCACGTGTCTCTCAGTTGTACAGTGCGGTTGAAAACCAGTTTGTCTTTGCGGGAATCCGGATCGACGCAGAAATATCCTTGCCTTTCGAACTGGAAGTAATCTCCATATACAGCGGTTGCCAAGCTTGGCTCCAATACGGCGTTTTCGAGAATCTGCAGTGAGTCTGGATTGATATTATGGGTAAAGTCTTCGCCTTCGGGTACATCGTTTGGATCCGCGTTCTTGAATAAGCGGTCATATAGACGTACTTCGGCAGGTACAGCATGCTGGCTGGATACCCAGTGGAGTGTGGCCTTAACCTTTCGGCCATCCGGTGCATCGCCCCCGCGTGTGTCAGGGTCGTATGTGCAGTGCAGCTCGGTTACATTGCCTTGCGCATCTTCTACGTAGTCGTCGCAGCGGATGAAATAGGCATAGCGCAGCCGGACTTCCCGCCCCGGAGCAAGCCGGAAGTATTTCTTGGGAGGCTCGGCTCGAAAATCATCCTGTTCGATGTAGATGACTTTTGAAAAAGGCACGATTCTGGTGCCCATGCTTTCGTCGTTGGGGTTATTGATCGCCTCCATCTCCTCGACCAGATCATCCGGATAGTTATCAATGATCACCTTGAGAGGTTCTAGCACTCCCATACGCCTTGGTGCGTTATTATTCAGGTCCTGACGCAGGACATATTCAAGCAGAGCAATGTCCGCGATACTGTCATTCTTGGCAACGCCAACCCGGTCTGTAAACTCGCGAATAGCCTCGGGGGTGTAGCCCCGCCGTCTCAGCCCGGATATGGTTGGCATCCGCGGATCATCCCAACCATTGACATGCCCTTCCTGCACCAGCATAAGCAGCTTTCTCTTGCTGAGCAGTGTGTAGCTTAGATTCAATCTGGCGAACTCAATCTGCTGCGGATGATAGATCTCCAAATTGTCCACGAACCAGTCATAGAGCGGTCGGTGATCCTGAAATTCCAGCGTGCATAGTGAGTGTGTAATTCGCTCAATCGAGTCGGACTGGCCATGTGCGAAATCATACATGGGATATATGCACCACATATCACCTGTCCGATGGTGTGATTCATGCAGAATGCGGTAGAGCACAGGGTCGCGCATATTGAGATTACCGGATGCCATGTCTATTTTCGCTCGCAGAACCCGTGAGCCATCAGGAAACTCACCCTTCTTCATCCGCTCGAATAGATTGCGGTTCTCATCAATGCTGCGGTTGCGGTATGGGCTCTCCTTCCCGGGCTCGGTCAGTGTGCCGCGGTGATTGCGTATTTCCTCCGCAGACAAATCGTCAACGTAGGCTTTCCCGATATTGATCAGCTCAAGCGCCCATTCATATAGTTGGTCGAAATAATCTGAGGCATAATACTCCCGCTCCTCCCAATCATATCCAAGCCAGCAGATATCTTCTTTGATCGATTCCACGTACTCCACTTCTTCTTTGGATGGGTTTGTGTCATCAAAACGCAGGTTGCATTTTCCACCAAACTCTTTCGCTACCCCGAAGTTCAGTGCGATCGATTTCGCATGCCCGATATGTAAGTAGCCATTAGGTTCGGGTGGGAATCTCGTCTGGACACGACCATCAAACTTTCCGCTTCGAGTATCATTGGTAATGATCTCTCGGATGAAGTCGCGCCCGCTGCTCTCTTCGTTTTTGTTGTTCTCACTTGTCATAGTTGATCCTGTTGTCGTTCTAGTGATTGGTGAATCGAAAAAAATCTACCACGTGTTATGTACGGACTGATCGCAGAATATTATATCAAACCCATTTGATCCCTGAATGCCGCAATAATGATCGCTGGTAGCTGATTATTGCTACCCATATCAAGAATCATGTTAAGAATGGGGTAAATTTGACGGCCAGTTCTGACGATGGTAAAATGTTTGCTGGTGGGGGCTCGTCTAATGGCAGGACAGCGGACTCTGAATCCGTATGTGGAGGTTCGACTCCTCCGCCCCCAGCTAGATCGCTTCGAGGGTGTATCCTTGAAGCGATATTGTTTACCTGGATGGAGTGCCACTGTGCTCCAAATCGACGAATGATAGTACAATTACCGCTGCTCTATCTGCATCTTCAGACCAATCAATAAGATTGTTGTTATCTGCCCAGTAACGAAATTTCAACGAGATCCTATGACCAGTACGGCTAAGTTGTGGCAGCGTCTCACGTCAGTTCGCCAATCTACCAGACGATATTTAACCGCTTCGGCCCAAACAAAACGTTCATGGGCGCGGGTTGCTGATTCCCTTACCAGCATTCCTGTTTATTACCAAGATCAGGTAAACGTAATTGCTGCAGCTCATGGTTGCTTCCCTTATACAATTGTCACCCCAACATATGAGGGATTCTTGTCTGTAGAGCGAGAGCAAGTAATCTGCGCATTCCCTGACAAACTTTACGTGTTGTCAAACCACTCAGATCACATCGATATGCAATCTGTTGCATATTCAAAGATCGCTTATATGCAACACGCTTCCGTCCTCTTGAAAAGCTGGCTGAAATTGATGTTCGTGGAACCTGTTTCATCGCCTGGACAGGTCGTGTTTCGCTACAATTCGGCTTCAGAGTGTTGTTTCCGACCCTTGCTCAAGCTGATGAGATCAAATTGTTATGGTCAACCCTCACCGGCCGTTCATATCGAGACCCAGAGCCTGCAGTACATTGGGCAGCTTGACTATAAGATGTATAACTATGCTGTCAGCAGTCTCTTGCCCGGGCAGCAGGTTCACAGCAGCCTTTTCCAATCTGCAGTACAGCAGGAGTTGATCCGTTTGCCCCGCGTATTCCTCAACCGGACGATCTCTACAGCGCATCTGGCAATTCTGACAGATGACGAACTAGTCTTGGTAAGTGATGGCGAGCACGCAAAATGGCACAGTCATCGCCGATACGGTGGGATTTGGACAATCATTCCATTGTCAAAGATCGACAATATAGCAGTAGTGGGAGATTCCAAAGGACTGCTCATCGTGAACTATGAGCTTGTAA
>JBFENN010000045.1:0-21409 GCA_041551115.1 Anaerolineales bacterium | reverse complement strand
TTTTTGGCGTAAAACGACTCTGGATGGCGTCTGGGTGTGATAACCCTTACGTTGGTTGTTTTACGCATTTTCATGTTTTTGTAATTTCGACCAATCGCGCTATGCCGCAGGAGACTCTTTATGGTGCAAAAGTTACCCAGTAAATCGTACGCTCGGATAAACGTTAATTTACCTTTGCCAGCTTTAATAGAGGTTCAGCTCGAATCTTTCAAGCGTTTGAAGGCTGAAGGGCTTGGTGATCTCTTCCACGAAATCTCACCGATCGAGTCGTATAACAAAGGTATGAAGCTTTATTTCCCAAGCCGGACGCCTGAATCCGATGAGTGGGGATTAACTTATTGGTTTGATGACCCTAAGCATACGGTGGAAGAGTGCGTCGAAAGGGATCTTACATATGCCTCACCGATGCATGTTTCGGTGTTGTTAGCTGGACCAGATGTCCCTGAGCCCATTAAGCAGGACATCTTTCTGGGAGATTTTCCAGAGATGTCCGAAAAGGGAACTTTCATTATTAACGGGACAGAGCGGGTAGTTGTCTCTCAGTTGATTCGGTCACCCGGGGTCTATTTCGAAGCACCGATTGATCGCTCCACAGGCCGGCCTCTCGCAATGGCGAAACTAATCCCGGACCGGGGTGCCTGGATGGAGTTTGAGACCCGAAAGACTGATTATTTGACACTAAGGTTTAATCGTAAACGAACAATACCGATAACGATCTTCCTGCGCGCCCTGGCAGTGGTTGACGATGGATTAGACGATTCACCGATTAAAGAAGGGACGGATGAAGAGCTACTGAAGATCTTTGAAGATGTCGATAACAATCCGGATCGCATGTTCATGGCTTCAACTCTTTATCAGGAGCCTGATTGGGATCTATCGGGTGGTGAAACTGTTGCCGAAGCTGCATTGTTAGAGTTTTTCAAGCGCATGCGGCCGGGTGATCCAGCCACCCTTGAAAACGCGCGCGAATTTATGGAGGAGCAGCTTTTTGACCAGCGGCATTACGATCTCGAACGTGTGGGTCGCTACAAACTTAATCAAAAATTAGATTTAAAGAACGAGGTACCCATTAACCACCGTAATGTCACCAAGTGGGATATCGTCCGCTTAGTACGCCGCATGATCATGATTAATAATGGTGTAGAAGCACCAGATGACATTGATCATTTAGGGAATCGGCGCGCAAAGACTGTTGGTGAGTTGATCCAAAATAAACTCCGTATCGGTTTACGACGTATGGAGCGAGTGATTAAAGAGCGCATGTCCATTCGCGACCAGGACCAACTCTCTCCTGTTACATTAATCAATATCCGTCCTGTTGTTGCATCGCTGCGCGAGTTTTTTGGTTCGAGTCAACTCTCTCAATTTATGGATCAGACCAACCCACTTGCAGAACTACGGCACAAACGTACACTCTCTGCATTAGGTCCAGGTGGTTTACGAAGAGAGCGTGCCGGATTTGATGTGCGTGATGTGCACCATTCGCATTATGGGCGAATATGTCCGATCGAAACTCCGGAGGGCCCAAACATCGGCCTCATAGGCCGGTTGGCTTCTTTTGCCAAGGTTAACGCATATGGATTTATCGAAACCCCATACCGATATGTCATTAAATCAATGCGTGTGGACGATCCGCAGCTTGTCGGTCGCCAACTGCGAGAAGATATTAAAAATCCAAAATCTGACAAAATAATCGCAGCCGCGGGAGAACGAGTTGATGAAAATTTGGTGAAGAAAATCAGTAAGATTAAAGAGATTGACGAGATTTTGATCGTTCCTTTTATCTCTGATGAAGTTGAATACCTGAGTGCGGATGTTGAAGATCGTTATGTTATTGCTCAAGCAAACTCACCACTCGATGAAAATTCGGAATTTATTCGCACACGAGTTTCTTCGCGCTACCACTCGACATTCTTGTTTTCAGCTCCGACAAATATTGACTACATGGACGTTGCTCCACACCAAATTGTCGGCATTAGTGCCGCCCTCATCCCTTTCCTAGAGCATGATGACGCTAACCGGGCACTAATGGGGTCAAATATGCAGGCGCAAGCCGTACCATTACTGCGACCCGACGTACCGATTGTATCTACCGGAATGGAATTTGATGCTGCATTAGATTCAGGCCAGGTTGTTATTGCAGATGAAGCAGGCGAGGTTGTATCTGTCACAGGTAAAGAAATCGTTGTCCGCTCATCAGATAGTAAGATTCACAGCTACCCGCTGCGAAAATATCAGCGGTCAAACCAGAGCACCTGCATAGACCAGCGCCCCGCTGTCGTCAAAGGGCAGATAATTTCCAATGGTGATGTAATTGCAGATTCTTCCTCAACCAGCAACGGAATGTTGGCTTTAGGCCAGAATGTCGCAGTAGCTTTTCTCTCATGGGAAGGAGGTAACTTCGAAGATGCCATCCTGATATCCGAAAGACTCGTTCAGGATGACAAGTTTACTTCTGTCCATATCGAGAAATATGAAGTTGAATCTCGTGATACCAGGCTTGGCCCAGAAGAGATCACTCGCGATATTCCTAATGTTGGTGAAGAAGCTATTAAGGACCTTGATGAGCATGGCATTATTCGTGTTGGTGCTGAAGTTGGTCCAAACGACATCCTGGTCGGAAAGATTTCCCCGAAAGGTGAAAAAGAGCTGACCCCTGAAGAGCGCTTGCTACGAGCTATCTTCGGCGAGAAATCACGTGATGTTAAGGACACCTCCCTGCGGATGCCGCATGGCGAACGAGGAAAAGTCGTGGAAGTTAAAGTATTCACCCGCGAGGATGATGCCGATCTATCTGCAGGTGTTGATATGATGGTGCGTGTCTCAGTTGCACAACGCAGAAAAATTACGGCGGGTGACAAGATGGCGGGTAGACACGGGAATAAAGGCGTTGTATCCAAAGTCGTGCCAGTTGAGGATATGCCATACTTGGATGACGGCACTCCTGTTGATATTATTCTTAATCCACTCGGTGTGCCTGGGCGTATGAATATTGGTCAAGTATTGGAAACTCACCTTGGCTGGGCGGCAAGCCGTTTGGGGTTCCGCGCAATCTCGCCCGTTTTCGACGGAGCGCAGGAGCATGAGATCGAAGCCGAACTAGCCCGAGCTTGGATTGTTGACCAATCTTGGAAAGAGATCGGGAACAAAGCCTGGGAGCTTCTTAGAGAAGAAGAGTATGATCCAGAAGCGATCGAAGATGACGATGAGGTTCGCCGGCTTTACCTCGAATACTGGTTGGGTGAACGCGGATATGACGTTTATCGTATGAATTCAGATCACCAATATGCACGTGAATCTGTTGCACGCGAATGGTTGCGTGACCATGGATTTGAGTCCGACAAGATTTTTGCTCTCGAAGACAAGGGAAACATTGGATCGCGTAGCGAGCTTGCTGCCTATGCAATTAATACGAGTTTGCGTCTTTGGATCACTATTCAAGGCGAAGATACTGATGGAATTTCAGATGATGAACTCCACCAACGTGCAAAAGATGTAACCCTCAAAACATCAAAACCAATGCCAATCCTCGGAAAACAAGTTCTACGTGATGGCAAGACTGGTATAGCGTATGATTTGCCAGTCACTGTCGGCATGATGACGATGTTGAAGCTCCATCACTTAGTCGAAGATAAAGTGCACGCCCGTTCAACTGGGCCTTACAGTCTGGTCTCCCAACAACCTCTAGGCGGTAAAGCGCAGTTCGGTGGGCAACGTTTCGGTGAAATGGAAGTCTGGGCATTAGAGGCTTATGGCGCAGCTTATACCCTTCAAGAGATGCTAACTGTGAAATCAGATGACGTCCAAGGTCGTGTCAAGACCTATGAAGCGATCGTAAAAGGCGAAGCAATTGAAGATCCCAGTATTCCAGCTTCATTCAGGGTTCTAGTCAAAGAGCTGCAAAGTCTCGGCTTGGCTGTCGAAGCAGTATCCGATACTGGAGATATGATAAAGTTCGGAAAAGACGAAGAGCGTGCCCGTCCACCACGCCTGGCAACTGGTTTGTTAGGTTTGGGTCAAGGGTTTTCGTAAACAATGAAATTGAACTAAAATTCTCTTGACGATGCAATATCGGCGTGGTAAAATCTCATTTCGTTGCCATTGAATCAAATCGACAGGAATCCCCTGCCTAGGCAATTTAGCTTGATACTTCGGCGAGGCCATCATGCACAACGATGGCCTCCCTTAATGGAAATTAGTCGGAAATAGCCAGACGATGCTTTAGGAGGCGAATGTGCCAACTGTAAACCAATTGGTCCGCAAAGGTCGCAAATCTAAAAAAGTTAAAAGCAAGGCACCTGCCCTGTTGTACACTTTTAATTCAATGAAGCAAAATCGTACCCGTCAAATAAAGGGTGCCCCCCAGAAGCGTGGTGTTTGCACAGTAGTTCGGACTATGACTCCGAAAAAACCAAACTCTGCCTTGCGAAAAATCGCGCGTGTCCGTCTCTCTAATGGTATTGAGGTCACAGCATATATTCCCGGTGAAGGTCACACTCTCCAGGAGCACTCGGTAGTATTAGTACGCGGTGGTCGCGTAAAAGACCTGCCTGGTGTCCGCTATCATATTGTTCGTGGACCGCTTGATACAGGCGGGGTTGATGATCGTCGTCAAGGGCGATCCAAATACGGATCGAAGAGGCCAAAAGAGGCCTAAGGAATAGATTAGTCTTAATTGTTAAAAAATCGTCGGTATCGCAAGCCACATGCCGGCGATTCTTATCGCAAAGAAGTGTTGAGAAAAGAGTTACCCAATATTAGGACGATCAGTTAGGAATAATTTGAAAGCCTGACTGGCATTTGAAGGAGAAGTTGGATGCCTCGAAGATATAAACCGATAAAACGAGAAGTATTGCCCGATGTACGTTACAACAGCGTGCAGGTGCAGTCATTCATCAATCGCGTTATGAAAGACGGCAAGAAAAGCCTCGCAGTCAACCTGGTGTATGACGCTTTCGCAATTATCGAATCGCGCTCGAAGCGTAACGGGCTTGAGGTCTTCGAAGAGGCGATCAAAAATGTATCTCCAATGATGGAAGTAAAACCTCGCCGAGTGGGTGGTGCGACTTATCAGGTCCCGATGGAAGTGACCCCAGAACGCCGCTTTGCGTTGGCAACACGCTGGATCCTGCAATCGACGCGCTCTCGCTCGGGGAAGAGCTTTCCTGAAAAATTGGCTGCTGAATTGCTGGATGCGGCTGGTAATACTGGATCAGCTATCCGTAAAAGAGAAGAAACCCATAAGATGGCAGAGGCTAATCGAGCGTTCTCCCATTACAGGCTATAGCAATTAAATGGAGCAGGCTCTGCGATCGTTACTACGACAAGTAGAACTCTGCAATAGGTACAAAGAATGGCTAGGCAGTATCCACTAGAAAGTTATCGTAATATTGGTATCATCGCTCATATCGACGCTGGTAAAACCACGACGACTGAACGGATACTTTTCTATACCGGCAAGACTCACCGCATCGGCTCTGTGGATGATGGCACTACGGTTACAGACTGGATGGAACAGGAGCGCGAACGCGGAATCACAATCGTGTCCGCTGCTGTATCAGCGGAATGGAAGGGATATCAAATAAATATTATCGATACTCCCGGTCACATTGATTTTACTGCCGAAGTCCAGCGTTCATTACGGGTGCTGGATGGGGGAATCGTTATTTTTGATGCCGTCCAGGGTGTTGAGCCGCAAAGTGAAACCGTATGGCGTCAAGCCGATCGCTACCAAGTACCGCGGATTTGTTTTGTCAATAAAATGGACCGCGTTGGGGCATCTTATGAGCGTACGGTCGACATGATCCGCTCACGCCTTGGAGCCAACGCTATTCCGGTACAGATGCCGATTGGGAGCGAGGCAAACTTCAAGGGCGCAGTTGATCTAATTACAAATGAAGCAATAATTTGGGAAGATGATCTGGGCAAAGAGCCCCATATGATCGATATACCAGTGGATTTGAAGGCTCAAGCAGCAGAGATGCGCGAGCGGATGGTTGAAAAGATCGCCGAGACTGATGATGTATTAACCCTCAAATACCTGGAAGGTGAACCAATTTCCACCGATGAGCTGGTTTCTGCACTACGAAACGCAGTCATCACTGGACGAGCAACACCGGTATATTGCGGTAGTTCATTGAGAAACAAGGGCGTACAACCACTTTTGGATGCAGTGATTGAATTATTACCCTCTCCTGCTGAAATCCCCTCGGTGACAGGATTCAACCCGCATAATAACGAGATATTAGAAAGACCTGCGGAAGATGATGCACCACTCAGCGCATTGGTCTTTAAAATCGTGACAGATCCCTATGTTGGTCGCTTGGCATATTTCCGGGTGTACTCAGGCAATATCCGTCATGGAGCTACGGTGTATAACTCTGCCAAGGATCGCCGTGAGAGAATAGGGCGCCTCATACGAATGTATGCTGATCGTCGGGAAGAAGTTAAGGAAGTTCTGGCTGGAGACATTGGTGCCGTACTTGGTTTGAAGAACACATTTACTGGGGACACACTTTGTGTGGCATCTGACCAGATTATTCTTGAGGACATAACTTTCCCCGAACCGGTGATCTCGGTTGCTATTGAGCCAAAGACCACTGCAGACCAAGATAAGATGTCAGAAGCTTTGCATAAACTTGCCGAAGAAGACCCAACATTTCAGGTGCGAACCGACGATGATACTGGACAGACAATCATTTCCGGGATGGGTGAGTTGCATTTAGAAGTATTAGTTGACCGTATGCTGCGCGAATTTCGCGTCCAAGCAAGTGTAGGCCGTCCCCAGGTCTCTTATCGTGAGGCTATCACAGTTCCAGTTGAACGGGCAGAATTTCGTTATGTCAAGCAGACAGGTGGTCGCGGCCAGTATGGGCATGTAGTCTTAGAATTGGAACCTGGTGAACCAGGATCTGGTATTCAGTTTGAGAATAAAATTGTCGGTGGAGCTATCCCTCGCGAGTATATCCCCGGTGTAGAAAAAGGGGTTCGTGAATCTGCAGATGCGGGTGTAATAGCAGGATACCCAATAACAGACCTTAAAGTGCGTTTGTACGATGGCTCATTCCATGAGGTTGACTCAAGCGAAATGGCTTTCCGTCTTGCTGGCTCAATGGCATTGCGCGAGGGCGTACAAAAAGGGTCGCCAGTTCTTCAGGAACCGGTTATGAAGGTTGAGGTTGTTGTCCCGGAAGAGTACCTGGGTGATATTATTGGTCAGTTGAACTCTCGCCGGGGTGAAATTCTAGGTATGGAAGTTCGTCCTGGTAACGCACAGGCAATTCGGGCAATGATGCCCCTAGCAGAAATGTTTGGATATGCGACTGATCTGCGTTCTGCAACACAAGGTCGTGGTGTTTTCACAATGGAATTTGATCATTATGCTCAGGTTACTGAGAATGTCGCCCGGGCAATTGTAGGCAGCTAATACAGAACGAAAGTTTGATAACGTTTTTATCAACTAAGGAGTGCAGTCATGGGAAAGCAGAAATTTGAGCGGACGAAGCCGCATATGAATGTAGGAACGATGGGGCACATCGATCATGGAAAGACGACGTTGACGGCCGCTATCACGAAATATTGTGCATTCACAGGGCATGGAGATTTCCGAGCATTTGACTCGATCGATAATGCGCCGGAAGAGAAAGAGCGCGGCATCACGATCAACATAGCGCACGTGGAATACGAGACCGATAATCGGCACTATGCCCACGTGGACATGCCTGGGCACCGTGACTACATCAAGAACATGATCACGGGAGCAGCGCAGGTAGATGGAGCGATCCTGGTGGTAGCGGCTCCGGATGGGCCGATGCCGCAGACTCGTGAGCACGTGTTGTTAGCGCGGCAGGTGGAAGTACCTGCGATTGTGGTGTATCTGAACAAAGTGGACATGATGGATGATCCGGAGCTATTGGAGCTGGTGGAGCTGGAGCTGCGCGAGCTGTTGAACGAGTACGGGTTCCCTGGGGACGAGACGCCGATCGTGCGAGGGAGTGCATTGGAAGCGTTGGAGAGTGATAGCAGCGATCCGGATGCGCCGGAGTATGAGAGCATCAAAGAGTTACTGCGCGTGGTGGATGAATATATCCCTGAGCCGGTCCGCGAGATGGACAAGCCGTTCATGATGTCGGTGGAGGACGTGTTCTCGATCAAGGGGCGTGGGACGGTGGTGACAGGGCGTGTTGAGCGCGGGGTAGTGAAAGTAGGCGAGCCGGTGGAGATCGTGGGCTTGCTGGAGAAGAGCATAAGCTCGGTGGTGACGGGAGTGGAGATGTTCCACAAATCGTTGGACACTGGGCAGGCAGGAGATAACCTGGGCTTGTTGCTGCGCGGGATAGACCGTGACCAGGTTGAGCGCGGGATGGTGATCGCCAAACCGGGGAGCATCACACCGCACACGAAGTTCATGAGCGAGGTATACGTATTGAGGAAGGATGAGGGTGGACGGCACAAGGCGTTCTTCTCGGGATACCGGCCGCAATTCTTCGTCCGGACATTGGATGTAACTGGGACGATTGAGCTGCCGGAAGGAGTAGAGATGGTGATGCCCGGCGACAGTGTGAACTTGAAGGTAGAGCTGATCGTACCGGTGGCATTGGAGCAGGGATCAAACTTTGCGATCCGAGAAGGTGGTCTGACGGTTGGCGCCGGCGTGATCACAGATATCATAGAGTAGGTTTGATAATGGCAAAACAAAAGATCCGCATCCGCCTAAAGGCTTATGATCACCGTGTCTTAGATCAATCTGCAAAGCGCATTGTTGAGACCGCGGAACGAACAGGGGCTCGTGTTGTTGGCCCAGTCCCATTACCAACCCGTATTGAGCGATTTACGGTGCGGCGATCAACTTTTATCGATAAAGATTCACACGAGCATTTCGAGATTCGCACCCATAACCGCTTAATTGATGTGTTGGATCCAGATTCAAAAACGATTGATATGTTGATGCGCTTGAATTTGCCTGCGGGCGTGGATATTGAAATAAAAATATAGATAGAACGCTTTGTGTATGTTGGATGGTTGGAGTTTATCAACGGGACTCATACACATGTTAGGCAGCGCAAGAGCAGTGCTGCTCGCGAACTAAAATATCGAAAGCTTCGCGACATACTGGCTGACTACGCTGCACCCGGGGATGATGCAGCCAAGCCCTGGCTGACAGTCCCTAGACTAATTTTGATAGGAGACAATAGAGATGTTGAAAGGGCTGATTGGTAAGAAAGTCGGCATGACACAGATTTTCAATGAAAATGGTGCGGCGATTCCCGTCACTGTGATTGAAGCTGGACCGTGCTATGTCACTCAGGTGCGGAAGGTCAAAACTGATGGTTATTCGGCCATCCAATTGGGATTCGAAGAAGTAAAACCCAAGCGCCTCACATCCGGTCAACTCGGGCATTTGAAGCGTAACGATATCCCTCCGTTGCGCTTTCTGCGCGAGTTCAAAGAGAAAAACCCTGATGTGGAGGAAGGTAGTTCAATTACCGTTGAAGTTTTCAGCGAGGGAGAATTTGTTGATGTAATCGGTACCAGTAAAGGGAAGGGATTTGCTGGTGCGGTTAAGCGCTATGGCTTTAGGGGAGGCCCGAAAACCCATGGGCAATCGGACCGTCAGCGCGCACCGGGCTCGCATGGTGCCGGTTCAACTCCTGGGCGGGTATTTAAGGGTTCACGTGGACCAGGACATATGGGTCATGAACGGGTAACCGTACACAATTTGAAAATCGTCCAAGTAGACGTAGATCGCAACCTATTAGCAGTTCAAGGTGCAATCCCTGGCCCGAAGGGCGGTGTGGTAATGATTAAAGGAGCCCGTAAACAGTAGGTGATTACTACGATCAGCCTGCTTTTGGCTGAACTCGATATGGAGTGATGTGACAATGGAAGTTGAAGTCTTAAACATGAAAGGCAAGAAAATTGCCACCCATGAGCTGCCAGCAAATATCTTCGAGGCACCTGTAAATGTGGACTTAATGCACCAGGCGTATATCCGGCAAATGGCAAATGCTCGCTTGGGAACCCACAAGACTAAAGGGCGCAGTGAAGTCGCGGGAGGTGGCCGCAAGCCATGGCGCCAGAAGGGTACTGGACGCGCTCGTCAGGGTTCTATCCGAGCTGCTCAATGGGTTGGCGGTGGTAAAGTTCATACCCCGAAGCCGCGCGATTATTCACAAAAAATGCCCCGTAAGATGCGGCGGGCGGCTTTGCGCTCGGCATTATCGGTGAAAGCTTCCGATCAAGAGATAGTCTTGATCGATGAACTGAAGATTAAAGAGTCCAAAACAAAACTCATGGCCCAGATTCTTGATAAGGTAGCAGGCGGTTCAAGTGTATTGCTCTTGATCCCTGGGAAAAACGAACAATACGATCAAATTCTCAAGTCGGCAAATAACCTTGCTTTTGTCAAGACCTTATCAGCAAACTATCTAAACATCCGAGACCTATTATCATATGACAAAGTTGTTATGCCAGTCGAGACACTAGATGTTATTGAATCGTATCTTGGGTAGCTTGGAGGATTATTGTGACAACTATTTATGATGTTCTGCGGCGACCGATCATTACTGAGAAAACGAATTACTTGAGTGGCGAACTCCATCAATTTGTTTTTGAAGTTACTCCAGATGCTACCAAAGGTATGGTTAAGGACGCAGTTGAAACTTTATTTGATGTTGAAGTTTTGCGAGTAAATGTGATCAATGTTGCACCAAAGCGTTCACGGCGTAACTTGAGCCGCCGTTTACTGGTACGCCGGAGCGGTTATAAAAAAGCTATCGTTACCCTTGCGCCAGGTGATTCGATTGATATCTTTGAAGGAGTCAGATAATGGCGGTAAAAAAATACAAACCGACCACTCCCGGTCAAAGAGGAATGACAGGCTATACCTTTGAGGAGATCACAAAGAGCAAACCAGAACGCTCGCTGACCAGACCGTTAACGAAGAGTGGTGGTCGGAACGCTTATGGACGGATAACCGTACGCCATCGCGGCGGAGGTCACCGGCGACAACTTCGTGTAGTTGATTTTAAGCGCGATAAAGTTGGAATTCCTGCAAGTGTAGCTGCGATTGAATATGATCCGAACCGTACTGCAAGATTAGCTTTATTGAATTATGCAGATGGCGAGAAGCGGTACATCATCGCTCCATTGGATTTAAGAGTAGGTGATAAAGTCTTATCTGGACCTACTGCTGAAATCAGGCCTGGCAACTGTATGCCTATTTCTAATATCCCGGTAGGCACTCTGGTCCACAACATAGAACTCTATGAAGGTCGAGGCGGCCAATTGGTTCGATCGGCGGGTGGTTCGGCACAGCTGTTGGCCAAAGAGGGTGATTATGCCCAAGTACGGCTGCCATCTGGTGAAGTACGTCTGATTCGACAACAATGTACAGCAACTATTGGTCAGGTAGGGAATGTTGATCATGGTAATGTTAAATTAGGAAAAGCAGGCCGAAAACGCCACCTAGGCGTCCGACCTACAGTGCGTGGATCTGCCATGTCCCCGCGAGATCATCCCCATGGAGGTGGCGAGGGCCGTCAACCCATCGGGATGCCTGGACCGAAGAGTCCTTGGGGAAAACCGACTCTGGGAAAGAAAACTCGCCGGAACAAAAAGACGGATAAATTTATCGTTCGCCGTCGCGGGAAGAAGCGTCGCTAATCAATCCGAGTCCATAAACCACAAAATAGGATATCAATTACGGATTGTAAACAGGAAGGATATTGGAGAAAGTAGAATGGGACGATCGTTGAAAAAAGGGCCATACATAGCCCCGAAATTACTAAAGAAGATCGAAACAATGAACGAACGCAACGAGAAGAAAGTAGTGCGTTCTTGGAGTAGAGCAAGTACGATATTTCCCCAAATGGTCGGCCACACCATTGCGGTGCATGATGGTCGTCGGCATGTGCCAATCTATATCACCGAAAATATGGTTGGGCATCGGTTAGGGGAGTTTGCACCAACTCGAACTTATCGCGGACACGTTGCCGAGAGAAGAATTAAGCGAGGCTAATAAACTATGGAAACCGATATTCAAGCGCAGGCAAAGAATATACCCTATTCTGCTCAAAAGGTTCGGCGAGTGCTTGATCTCGTACGTGGAAAGGACGTCCAGGAAGCCCTAACGGTGTTAAAGTTCACACCTATTGCTGCCGCAGATCCGATATCGAAAGTTGTTGCATCAGCCATGGCGAATGCTGAAGAGAATATCGGTGTTAGCCGGGACGATTTGTATGTGTATAAGATCTTTGCAGATGAAGCACCAACGCGTAAGTGGCGTCGATTTGGGGCAAGAGGCCGTTTCAAACCTTGGCTGCGCCGTTCATCTCATATCACAGTTGTGCTGCGAGAACGGGATTAGAGTTTAATTGGTTGCATTGAGGTAGCTGACTTTTATGTATAAGGAGTAAATATGGGTCGTAAAGTTCATCCAACTGGTTTTCGACTGAAGATAAATAAGACGTGGGAAGGCCGCTGGTATGCTGAGGGCGATAATTATGTCAACCAGCTTCACCAGGACTTTGAATTACGGGAACTAATTCGCGCCGAAGCTCCCCGAGCCGGAGTTTCGCGAATTGAGATTGAACGCTTCCCTGGAAAAGTAAAGATTCTTGTTCACACCGCAAAGCCCGGCATCTTAATTGGGCGTAAAGGTGAGAATGTCAAGAAATTACGCGCTCTTTTGGAAGCAGTTGTTGGCAAGAAGATCGATCTTGAAATCAAAGAGATAAAAGATCCGGATTTGGATGCTTTACTTGTAGCTCAGAATATTGCTGATCAACTAACCCGCCGTATCAGCTACCAACGTGCGATGAAGCGCGCAATTCAGCAGACAATGCGTCAGGGTGCTGAAGGAATCCGAGTAGAGGTATCTGGTCGATTAAGCGGTGCCGAAATGGCGAGATCGATTAACATGCGTGAGGGTCAAGTTCCCCGCCAAACTTTGCGCGCCGATATCGATTATGCTCTAGCGGAGGCAGGGACGACTTATGGTCGGATAGGTGTAAAGGTATGGATCTACAAAGGTGAAGTACTGCCCGAACTAGAAGGAAATTTGCAGGATACCGAAGGTGTTTACGTTAGTAAATAATCAGTGAAAAATCTTTGGGCTTAGAAATAATAATACTATAGCCCATCTGAGGCAGATCTCAACAGGGAATTTGATCTCGGAATGAAAAAGAGGAAGAAATTATGTTAATGCCAAAGCGTGTAAAGTACCGCAAACAGATGCGCGGCCGACTTAAGGGCAAAGCCCAACGTGGGACGACGGTAGATTTTGGGGATTTCGGTCTCCAAGCTCTCGAACCCGGTTGGGTGACAGCACGCCAGATTGAAGCCTCGCGACGGGCAATTGTCCGTGCGATGAAAAGACGTGGTAAGGTCTGGATTCGCATCTTCCCTGATAAACCTGTAACTCAGAAACCCGCTGAGACTCGTATGGGTAAAGGTAAAGGTAATGTCGAGTTTTGGGTTGCCGTGGTAAAACCCGGACGGATTATGTTCGAAATTGGGGGTGGTTTGCCAGATGATATCTCGATAGAGGCTCTCCGTCTAGCCCAGTACAAACTTGGTATTAAGACCAAAATCGTTAGCCGCCAAGATCAATTAGGAGGCGAGGCATGAAATCCACAGAGATTCGAGAGCTATCTACAGAGGAAATCAAAACTAACATTGATGACTCGCGCCAAGAACTGATGAATTTTAGGTTTCAGATGGCCGTGGGAAGTCTGAAAGATTACACTCAAGTTCGTTCAACCCGTCGAAATATCGCTCGTATGTTGACTATTTTGAACCAGCGTGAAATGGCGGAAAGTCAAGAAGGTGATGCATGAATACACGCCGAAGAATTACTGGTGTTGTAAAAAGCAATAAAATGGATAAAACGGTCATCGTTGAGATCTCCCGCACATACCAGCATCGTCTGTACAAGAAAACCGTAAACAGTCGACGGACCTTGATGGCACACGACGAATTAGGTTGCGATGTAGGGGATACCGTCCGCATCGTTGAAAGTAAGCCAATCTCTCGCCATAAACATTTCGTAGTTGAAGAGATCCTGCGCCGCGATATCCAAGCTGGTGCACCTGAGCTTGAGCTGGAGGTAGAGGTATGATCCAACAGGAATCTCGCGTTAAAGTTGCCGATAACACCGGCGCACGGGAGTTACTGGTTATCCAGGTGTCTGGCGGCTCTCGACGGCGTTATGGTCGGGTAGGTGATATTGTTGTTGGGACAGTGAAAACATCTACACCTCATGGGGCAGTAAAGAAAAGCGATATTGTCCATGCTGTTATTGTTCGCTGCGCAAAGGAATGGCGTCGCGAGGATGGCTCATACATACGCTTTGACGACAACGCAGCAGTTATATTGGATACTGATGGTCGCAACCCAAAGGGAACACGTATATTCGGGCCGGTGGCGCGCGAACTGCGAGAGAAGGGTTTCATGAAAATCGTCTCACTTGCCCCTGAAGTGCTTTAAGACCAGAGTAGGAGCAACAAGAATGAAAATGAAAATTCGTAAAGGCGATAAAGTTGAAGTCATTAGAGGGCGCTTCGAAGATAAAGGCAAACGCGGTGAGGTGATTCGGGTCATCCCCAAAACGAGTCGGGTTGTAGTGCAAGATGTAAATATGCGCCGCAAACACCAATCTCAAGTCCAAACCCAAGGGCGTACCCTTTCGCCTGGCATTATTGAGTTCGAGGGATCGATCCATATTTCAAATGTTATGCTCGTTTGCCCAAAATGTGATGAGGCTGCCCGCGTCAATATCTCACGCCAGGATGGTGAGCCAATCCGTATTTGTAAGAAATGTGAAGCGCTGATCGATAGCTAATCCGGTATTGGAGTTATGGAATGAAATCGTACTTACAAAAACATTATCAAGACGAAGTAGCGCCGGCATTGAAGGAATCGCTCAATCTGAGCAATCCTATGGAAGTGCCGCGCTTGACAAAGATTGTCGTAAATATCGGTGTAGGTGAAGCTTTGGACAACGCTAAAGCTTTAGATGCTGCGGTAGCGGACATGACTACAATCACAGGCCAAAAACCAGTGATCACGAAGGCTCGCAAAAGTATTGCTAATTTTAAACTGCGTGAAGGTCGTGCTATCGGCGTGAAAGTTACTCTGCGCGGTGAGCGCATGTGGTCATTCTATGACCGTCTAGTGAGTATCGCATTACCGCGTGTGCGAGATTTCCGTGGCGTATCACCAAATTCTTTCGATGGGCGTGGGAATTACACATTGGGCCTTCGGGAGCAACTGGTTTTCCCGGAAATTGACTACGATCAAATTGATAAACTGCGCGGGATGGAAGTCAGTATTGTGACCACTGCTCGCACAGACGATGAAGGCAGGCAGCTGCTGCAGATGCTTGGTATGCCTTTCAAAAAGGAAGGATAGCAGATGGCAAAGAAAAGTATGATAATTCGCGATCAGCGGCGAAAATATCCAACCCGGGTGCGAAACCGATGCAAACTTTGTGGACGCCCAAGAGGTTATATACGCCGTTTTGGGATGTGCCGGATTTGTTTTCGCGAGTATGCTTTACAGGGAAAAATCCCCGGTGTGGTCAAGTCTTCTTGGTAACCGGATGGAGGGTTTAGAATGAGTGTAAGTGATCCTATTGCTGATATGCTGACGCGTGTTCGTAATGCTGTGATGGTTGGGCACACGACAGTCGCTGTACCCAGCTCAAAAATGAAAGTAGCAATTGCCCAGATACTTCAGGATGAAGGTTTCATTGGTTCATACGAAGTAGTTGAGGGAAAAGCTGCCGGTTCGAAAGTATTGCGAATTCGGCTGCGCTACGTCGGTGAACGTCGGAATCGAAAATCGGTAATCGCAGGCTTGGAACGCATTAGCCGCCCCGGTCGCCGGGTCTATACCGGGAAGAGTGAGATACCGTGGATTTTATCCGGAATGGGGATTGCCATCCTCTCCACACCCAAAGGCGTGATGACTGGTTTTCGCGCTCGCCAATTGGGTGTCGGAGGTGAGGTTCTCTGTAAAGTCTGGTAATAAATGCTGGGGTCCTGCGATATTAACAAGCGCGCGACCCATTTTGTAAGGAGGTAACCGTGTCAAGAATCGGACGTTTACCAGTTGAGATACCAGAGGGTGTTGATGTGAAAGTTCAAGGTTCACATATCCACGTTAAGGGGCCAAAAGGTGAGTTGAAGCACACTTTTCCGGCTGCAATGGATATAAAACTCGAGGGCAATCAGCTCTCAGTTAATCGACCTTCAGACCTTAAGCATCATAAAGCTTTGCACGGTATGACTCGCGCTCTGATAGCCAATATGGTATATGGTGTCAACTCTGGTTTTGAGAAAATCTTAGAGGTAAATGGTGTTGGGTACCGAGCTGAAATCAGTGGGAGTAACTTGGTACTTCATGTAGGTTATTCACACCCAGTCGAATTTGAACCTCCCGAAGGGATTGAATTTGATTGGGATAACCGAACGCGGCAAATAAAAATTTCTGGTTATGATAAACAGGTGGTCGGCCAAATCGCCGCAGACGTTCGCAAGACGCGTCCGCCAGAACCTTACAAAGGTAAGGGCATAAAATATCTTGATGAGCGTATTCGTAGAAAAGCCGGCAAAGCAGGTAAGGTGTAATGCTATGGGTTCAATAAAAACACGTTCAGCAGCTAGGAAACGTAGGCATCTGCGTGTTCGAAAACACATCTCTGGCACATCTGATCGTCCGCGTCTGAATGTTTTTCGTAGCGTAAATGAAATCTATGCACAAGTGATCGACGATAAGAATGGTGTCACGATCACTTCTGCATCAAGCATAGATAAAGAACTGCGTGGGAAACTTGGTGGTAAGAATAAGACTGAGCAAGCCAACGAAGTGGGTAAAGCGATTGCCGAACGCGCAAAAGCACAAGGCATCGCTGAGGTTGTTTTTGATCGCGGTGGTTACCAGTTTATGGGACGCGTAAAAGCTCTCGCCGAAGGAGCGCGTTCTGGTGGGCTTGAGTTTTAACTCGCTTTTTGGAGCAAAATATGACAGATTATATGGAATTTGAAAAAGAATTGGATGAGCGTGTCGTTGAGATCGCCAGGGTAGCTAAAGTAGTTAAGGGTGGCCGTCGTTTCTCTTTTCGGGTGACGATGGTCGTTGGTGACCATCGTGGGAGTGTTGGTGTCGCTACCGGTAAAGCAAATTCAGTTCCCGATGCCATGCGCAAGGCTACTGATAAAGCCAAACGCGAAATGCGGAAAGTTGCTCTATATGACACGACAATTCCACATGAAGTTATTGGTCGGGAGGGCGGCGCTCGCGTGCTTCTCAAACCCGCATCGAAAGGTACAGGAGTAATTGCTGGTGGTGGTGTGCGCGCAGTTCTTGAAGCTGTAGGTGTATCGGATATCCTCACCAAATCTCTGGGCAGTAGTAATCTGTTGAATGTTGTGTATGCTACGATGAATGCCCTCGATTCAATAAGATCCCCCGAAGAAGTAGCCGCGATTCGCGGAATTTCTTCAAAGGAAGTCACACCTTTCTGGGAACGGAAGAGAAATGGCTAAAAAAAGTAAAAAGAAGAACAAAGTCCTCCGGGTTACCCTCGTAAAAAGCCCAATCGGGTATTCAGTCCGTCAAAAGGGAACTGTACGGGCGCTGGGCTTGCGGAAGATGAATGATACCGTCGAGCACGTCGACACGCCCATAGTAAGAGGCATGATCAACGCTGTGTCACATCTTTTGGTAGTTGATGAAGCTTAAGATATATAGGTCAGATTTATATTGTCGAGATGGAAACAGCTGACGCTCGATTATTGAGGAAACAAAATGAAATTGCATGATCTTAAACCGAATGAAGGGTCGAAGAAGGCCCGCAAGCGGGTGGGCAGAGGAATCGCTGCGGGACAAGGTAAAACTGCTGGACGCGGAATGAAAGGCCAAGGCGCGCGTGCTGGTGGTGGTACTCGTTTATACCATCAGGGTGGCAACCTGCCTTTCTTCCGAAGGTTGCCATTCTTGCGTGGAAAGGGCTTTACACCGATTAATCGGATAGCCTATAACGAAGTGAACCTGGATTTGTTGAATGGTTTTGCTGATGGCAGCGAAATATCAGCTGAGACCTTAATAGAAGCACGATTACTAAGTGATAAACGAAATCCAGTGGTGATTCTGGGCCGGGGAGATGTAAATGCCGCGTATAAAGTACGTGTCCATCGAATCAGCAAGAGTGCTGCTAAGAAAATCAAGGCTGCAGGGGGCAGTGTCGAGATTATTGAATTATAGAATGGCTACATTAGCCACTATACCATGGACGGCTCACAGTACCGTTCGGGTGGAGAAGGAGCCTAAAATATGAAGCGTTCTGCCTGGCGCTATCTGTGGTCAGCCCGAGATATTAGGCGTAAACTGCTGATCACCCTGTTAATTCTAGCAATTTATCGTTTTGCCGCGCATGTACCTGTGCCTGGGGTCAATGGAGAAGCGATCGCTGCGATGATGTCGGGAGGAGGCGCGGGATCGACTCTTTTCAGCTTGCTAGACTTACTGTCTGGCGGCACGGTCTCAAACTTTTCTGTGCTGGCAATGGGTGTTTACCCTTATATTACCGCCCAGATTATCCTTCAGCTATTAGTACCGATAGTTCCCGCAATGCAGCGCCGGATGGAGGAAGATCCCCGTGAAGGCCGGAAATTCATGGAGAAATGGACACTCATTTTAGCTGTTCCCATGGCTGCACTGCAAGCTATTGGCCAGATTAACCTGTTCAACGCTTTCACGCCGGTACCAATCCTCGAAAATTTCGGGTTAACAAGTGAATATTGGTTACCGTCCTTAACGATCGTGATAAGTATGACTGCAGGTACGTTGTTCGCAATCTGGCTGGGAGAATTGATATCGGAGTTTGGCATTCGCAACCAAGGATTATCTCTGATCATTTTTGCTGGTATCGTCTCCCAAATTCCAAATAATCTTGGCCGCATAATGGCGGATGAGCAGTATCGTTGGTTATTGCTATCAGTGATCGTTGTAGTGATGGTTTTGATTATTTTTGCTATCGTGTTTGTCCAACAAGGCCGTCGAAATGTACCTGTAATGTATCCGGGGCGCCGCGTAGGGAATCGTATGTCTATGCCCGTCAAAGGCACATTACCGCTCATGGTAAGTATGGCAGGTATGATCCCGCTTATCTTTGCCCAGTCTCTAATGACATTTCCTGCGATTATTGCCAGTTTTTTCCTGGATTCAGGCAACGAACTGATCGCAAACATAGCTGCAACAGTCCAGACTGCATTTGGTGGCAACAGCAACTTCTATTGGATAACATTTTTCTTTTTGGTTGTAGGATTCACGTTCTTCTACACCGATATCTTATTTGCCCAGCAAAACTACGGTGAAAACTTGAAGAAAGCGGGTGCTCAGATCCCCGGAGTGAGTCGTGGTGCACCAACTCAGAAGTATCTAACCCGGGTACTCCGGCGTATTACGCTGCCTGGTGCGATTTTCCTAGGTGTCATTGCCATTTTGCCTTGGTTGTTGGGATTAATCTTACCTTTAGGGCAAAACTCTGGTTTATTGCTGGTTTCATCAGCGGGATTGTTAATTGTTGTTGGAGTAGTTCGGGATACGTTCTTTAACATAGAGGCTGAACTCAAAATCCATGGTTATGATGACGCACTTCTAATCAGGTGAAGCAGCGTGTCATGTTGAGATGTATTGTATTACTCGGACCGCCAGGTGCTGGAAAAGGGACACAAGCGCATTTAGTTGCTAAGAAGATGGGATTGATTCATATCTCCTCAGGTGACTTATTTCGTGAGCATCTGCACAATAACAGTGCTTTAGGTCAACAGGCAAGAGTATTTATTGATCGAGGTGAGTTAGTGCCTGATGACTTGACGATTAGTATGGTACGTGAGCGTTTGTCACTTGAAGATTGTCAAACCGGTGCTCTGTTGGATGGTTTCCCGAGGACTCCAACCCAAGCAGAGGCACTAGCAGAAGTACTCGAAGACCTTGGTGGTGAAGTGGTCTCCGTACCCTACATTAGTGTTCCTACCGATGTATTGATCGCTCGCCTCAGTGGACGCTGGACTTGTAAAGCAGCTGGTCATATTTATCATGAGCTGCTCAACCCACCACATAAAGCCGGGATTTGTGATCATGATGGCAGTGAGCTTTTTCAACGTGAAGACGATAAGGCAGAAACCGTGAAGCGAAGGATCCAGGTCTACCTAGATCAGACCGAGCCATTGATTGAGTACTACAAAGACAGATGCCTTCTGGTTCAAGTTGATGGCGATCAATCGATTAAGCAAGTCACCGAGAGTCTTTATCAGGCACTTGATAGCAGTGAGTCATTATGAGTGGTCAGCGCGGTATTTATATCAAAAAGAAAGATGAGCTGGAACTCATGCGTACGGCTGGCAAAATTAATGCTTTAGCATTACAGGCAGTTAAGGATATGATCCAGCCCGGTGTAACTACAGCTGACCTTGACGCAGTTGCGACTGAAATAATCCGGCAATATGATGCAAAACCAGCTTTCCTAGGAGTGCCGGGTGCATATCCATATCCGGCAACGATTACAGCAAGCATAAACGATGAGATGGTACACGGCATACCTGGGGACCGAAAGCTTAAAACAGGCGATATCATCTCAATTGATTGCGGTACCATATATCGCGGTTTTGTAGGTGATTCAGCATTTACTACTGGTGTCGGAGAAATTTCCCAATCTGCCCAAGAGCTGATTGATGTCACCAAGCAGGCTCTAAGTATTGGAATTGATGAGCTGCATGCTGGAAAACACGTTGGTGATGTTGGCGCTGCTATTCAAGCATATGTTGAAGGAAAGGGATACCATTTGACTCGTGAATACACTGGGCATGGTGTCGGCAAGGCCATGTGGGAAGGACCGCAAGTGCCTAATTATGGGATTGCTGGGCGTGGTATTGTCATGCGGGAAGGCATGACGATTGCATTAGAACCGATGGTTTTAATCGGTACTCGTCATACAAAAGTCCTACCGGATCAATGGACAGTATCATCACTCGATGGTTCCTTAACCGCTCATTATGAGCATAGTATCGCTATCACGGAGAATGGACCGCTGATTTTGACAGAACTCTAGTGATACTCATTGGGTCTGGACGGAATAAGGTAGCACAGGTATAATGGGAGCTTCGGCTTGTGATTGCCAGCTTTGTCTGCTGGGTTGTTGATAGGAGCGAAAATGAAGGTTTCAGCATCAGTTAAAAAGCGCTGTTCTAAGTGCAAAATTGTAAAAAGACGTGGCGTATTGTACGTCATCTGTGAGAATCCAAAACATAAGCAACGACAGGGATAATGAACTATGGCACGTATTGAAGGCGTTGACCTGCCACGCGAAAAGCGGGTTGAAATTGGTTTGACCTATATTTACGGC
>JBFENN010000044.1:0-21481 GCA_041551115.1 Anaerolineales bacterium | reverse complement strand
TGTTGCATTTTCATCACCCGTAAACTCGAACTCAATGTTTGTAACGTAACCCATACTTGGGAAATACGGTCTTAATACATGGGTTGCCAGCTTAAGATCTTGTCGCAAAGGTAATAGGAAATTGAAACACGCCGCCTGTGAGCTCTTCAGGTTCAGCGCCTCGCTGTGCATCGCGATATTCTCGCTCTCCATGTATTCTTTTATCTGACCGTACATAGGTTCGTAGAATGCGTTGCTATCATTCCCATCTGGCAAAATATGTGGGTAGAAGTGCTGTGGACGGGTAGTGAGATGACTATTCCCCAGCTCAGGCTAGAGATTTTGCTTATAAGCCACCTGCCGTTGGATCTCCTGTCGCTCAAACGCGTTCTGCTGATCGATCCAGGTCGTGATCTGTGTATTCAGGGGTAAGACCACAAGCAAATATTTTTGATTAACTGCAGTTGTATCTTCTCGATAATTAGGGGGAAGATACAACTGCAGTGTCTAATAAATCTTCGAGCCAGATATTCGTTTCAAACGCCTGTTTTTTCCAATCCGGCATCAACCGGTCGAGCAGAACGGCTTGCGCCATGCCGGAATAGTAAAACCGCCCATCCCCTTGATCATTTGCCATCCTGGAGATTTGATTCACTTCTTGCGACCAGCGCTCATCATATTGTGCATAGCCATTGAAATCAGTTAGTGTGTTTGTCTCAGGGATAGGGTTGTAATTGCTGCTGGCAGCCTGTTCCCAAACTTTAAGCTCAGCATAGCGGGCCAGACCTTCTAACCATTCTCGTTGCTGTTCGTAAGCGACCAGCTCTGGAGAGAGATTGGCGGATTCTCTGCGGGTCGCTCGCAACTCCAGGAATTGACGCACCAGTTCGAGGGTTTGAGCCTGATCTGCGGTCTGGAGCACCTCGACCAGCAGATCCAATTCCACCTGCCAGTTCATAGCAAGTGTTTCGTTATTCCATGGATACTGGCTTTCAAATTGTATGTTCGTGTTTTCGGCCATAGCGAATTTTTCGGGTGCCAGAATACCCTGATAGGCATGAAAGGATTCGTGGGCTGAAAGTGAAATATATTTTTCACTGCTGCCGATAAGTTGCCTGATGAAAAGACGGTATGGAAAAACCGGGCGCAGGAAGGGTGGCAAATCTTGGCGAATCGTCTGCATAAGGCTGATTTTTGCCCAATCCAATGTCAGGATGCTCGCAACCCAGCGCTGACCGACTTTCACGGTGAAGGCTTCAGGCGTGACGTCTGAATCTGGTAAAGGCTGGGCGTAGTAGGGTTGGCCGAATACTTCATCGCCCGACACCATCTCCCAATACCCGCCCCGTTTGATATCCGCAGGGACTTTTATCCAGCCATCCGGTGGTTGGGGATAGCCGACCAAAAAAGCGTAGGATTCGTTGTAAACAATCGCCGGGATATCAGCTTGCCCCCAGCCAGGCCAGACTTCGTCCCCCACCGTCTGGCGCAGGTGCAGGGTTTCGGACAGGCGGACCTCATCGGCATTGCTCAACGTTTCAACCACCGTTGATTGTTGCGGCAGCCCCTGATTGCTGAGGACCGAAATGGCAATCAGCAAAAGGCACAAGCCCATCAGTGACAAGATTGCGACGAGTAAAAATTTTCGAACTTTTTTCATATTTTTATTTCACCTTGGATTCAAGTCTCAAGTGCAACCGGGTGACACTTTAGAGAATACCATATGAGGAGGAAAAGATTTTGATCCAGGCCTTTCACCTACCCATAATAAGCATCAAGAAATTCTCTGCATGTTGTTTTATTTCACCAAGCATATTGTTCTCCAAACATGAGAAAAAGTCGCTAATCAGTAACTTGTCTTGCCTGGTTCGATATGCACAGTGACATCCGCCTGCGGCGGGATCGAACAGGCAAAGAACACCAGGCCAATCACTACCAAAGATAATCTTCTAGAGATATTGGTTGTGTATTTCATCTTGGTCACCGAGATAACAATTCGTCAATTTGCTTCATCTCCTCCCTACTCAACGGGCCGTGTTGCAGTGCAGCGATGTTTTCTACCAATTGTTAGATATTACGGAATCCGGGGATCGGTATCGTGCAGACGCTACGTGCCCAAATCCATCCCCATATCGTATATCATTCGGGAACTCCGATTCCGGATCGACACTCCCCATCCTGGCGTCGGGTGATGAACCATCGCTGGCAGGAGGAACTGCCTGTATTTTGGGCCAAATGTCCAGGATGGTCATGCCCTGAGCAATACTTGTTTCTAATGTTAAATCAGTCCGGGTTGTATGCGTACTAAGGTGTCTACTACATTTGTGCTTTTTGGTAAGAGGCATTCATTTTGAAGGTTCAGCATATTGATAAAGCCAATCAGGCTAGTGAGGAGTATTCAAAAGAAGGATTAATTCCAGATACGCTCACCGAGCTGCGCACGTGCCTATTCTTCGAGCAGCGGCGCTGGCGCCATTTCGGCCGAACACCAGATGAAGAATCAATGATTTTTATAAACGCTCTTCTCAGGGGAGTTCGTGAAAAGCTAACCAGTGGTGAGATGGGATAATCACCATTGGTATCTTGGGTCTTTTTAATTGAGTTGGTCACACATAGATTCCGAAAAAACTCCAACCTTGGAGAATCTACTCACCTACACCCCATAACTCTCCTTTATATACCCCCGCCACTCACTATCCACTACTTCCACCTGATCCACACTTGCCATCAGCTCTTCTACGGCGATATGTCGCAGTGGGGGGACATCACCAAGTGTCCGGTTCCACACTTCGATGATCCCATCATCCTTGCTCTGCATTAGGGGTCTCAGCTGCCATGAGAGGTGATTGAGGTTTCGATTCCCCTTGAAACTCAACAGAGTCATACTCCCGTGAGGTCCGCAGATACGCCGCCAGTTATCGACTGGGCTCGCTTTCTTATGCACTCTAGCCAGGTCCGTATCGGCCAATCTGGCATAGCGCTTGACCATGTCCAGTGTGGAATGACCGAGCAGCATCTGCAGTGTGAAGACATCACCATCCGATCTCAGGTAAGTGATTGCAAACGTGTGCCTGAACCTGTGTGGATAGCACTTCTTGATGCCGGCTCTCTTACCAAGTGAATTAATCAGTTGCAGTAACGCACACTTATTGTAGGGTCTGTTCGCAACAGTGACGATCAAGGGGGCATCAGGGTCATCTCCATCCTCACGCTCTGCCAGGTAGCGCCAGAGCGTCTTTCTGGCTACTTTTCCTAGATATACTATCCTCCCTTTGCCCCCCTTAGCACCGCCGCTTGTGCCGTGCTTGACTTCGACCTTCCCGGTCCGTATTTCAACATCTTTGACCAGCAGGGAACAGAATTCAGAAGCCCGAAGTCCGGTGTCCAGCAGCATCAGGATGATAGCCTTATCGCGTTTGGCTGTTGGCCGGCGCATTTTGAATTTTCTGCGGAATAGTGGATCAGCTTCGCTGCTGTACTCGCACACTTTGAGAAGTGCTTCAATGTCTTCTTTTGAAAATGGTTCTACGGTGGGCTCAGCGAACTTGGGGGCCGGCACTTTCTTCATCGGATTAGAGATATCAAATTCATCGCTGGCCCAGCTGAAAAAAGAAGACAGAGTGATCCAGATGTTGCGGATCGTTTTCCCTGATAGTTTTACGTGGTTGTTGCCGGTGATGCGTTGAGGAGTGTACTCCGTCCGCATATAGTTGAGGTAGTTCCTGATGTCCTTATGTGAGATGTTATAGATATCTGCATCCCCAAGATTAAAACTCCATCGATGGAGAATTTGTTCATAGCTGTCTATGGTGGTGGTGCTGAGTCCTTCGGCAGACTTGAATTGTAGGAATCCGGGGATGGCTTTTGACAATGAAAAACCCGTAGGTCTGCGGTTCATGAGATTTTCTCCTTTTGCCAGGATTCTCAGAACCGTACACCTACGGGCTAGCCATTTTAGGAGAGCCTTACGGTCTCCGGTGCGATTGTAGTAGCGGGGCTAGGATTCGAACCTAGGACCTCCGGGTTATGAGCCCGACGAGCTGCCACTGCTCTACCCCGCATCGTTTATCTTGCTCTCTCGAGCGGTTGCGATTATAGCATGCCGGTGTACACGCGTCAAGCGCCCTTCCCGCCTTCCGCAAATACTAAGCTTATATTAATTTACTGGGGTTGTGTTGTCCACAAACAGCCACATCCAAATCTCCCAGTTCTCATAAGTCCTTCTGGGAATAGGTGGTTTCGCCGTTGGGACCGGGGTTTCTACTGCCGGTGCTATTGGTACGATGGGGAAGTCCCCGCTCCGCACCATGTGCCCGTCTTCATATGCCCATCGGTATGCCGCTTCTTCCGAGCTTGAATAGGCGATCTGTGTCTCAAGCGCGATTTTTTTCCCCTCTTTGTTGGTCAGTTCCTGTGCCACAACCTCATGCTGGCTGGTTAGGCTGCGTAGATCCTGCATCCGTCCATTGAACTCGATCACCAGGTATACCAAAAGTACCACACTGGTGATGATGAGTGCATAGGTCAGGCTGAATTTTGGGCGCTTCATATTGCCATCTTACCCCAAGAAATTTCAGGATGCAAGTAGGAATTTGTCTCCCACTCGCTCACGGACTGGCACAGAGGTTGCAAGCTTTTTGCCAGCATTGTTCATTGTAGTTTGCATGGCCTTGCTCATATGCAGAAAACCTCTCCCTGACTGTCCTTCCAGGAAAGAGGTACCATGCCGAAGGTGGGAGTCGAACCCACACGAGCGTAATGCTCACTACGCCCTGAACGTAGCGCGTCTGCCTGTTCCGCCACTTCGGCTTGCGTACGATATTTTACCCTTTCTCGGGGTAATGTCAACCTTGCGTCGACGTATCGCCCTGCGTGCTATAATTTTCGGCGGGAGATCCATGTCCGATTTTTTCCAGGCTGTTTTTTCACTGCTCATTAATTCCCCTGGTAACTTGGCTTACCATCTTGTTCTGGCATTTTCGATCGCTGGCTCCCTGCTGGTTGCCAACAGCCAGCGCCGCCAGGATGGTTCTTCTCCATGGCGGCGAATGGTATTTGGGCTTGGGTTTTTGTTGTTGCTGCGTGTCTTGCTTTTTACTGCTGCCGCCCTCGTCTGGCAGGGGGTGATTTCCGATCAGCTCGTCCTCCCGCTTGTCGATCGAGTCGTCAATCTGCTCTCTGTCATCGTCATTATCTGGCTGTGGGCTTTCCCCTCCCCCAATCGTTTTGCTGATGCCTCTGTTGTGCTACTTGTCTTGCTTGCATTGACGTTTTTCGTCTTCAGCCTGGTCTGGATAACTGGTACATCTTTCTCTGGTCAGTTCAACGGCGCCCAAGTAGATCGTGCGTATGCTGTCTCCGCTTTGTCACTCCTTCTCCTAGGTGTTATCGTCTTGATTATCCGCCGGCCGCTGAGCTGGGGCATCGGCTTGGCGATGTTGTTCTTGCTTCTCTTGGGTCATCTCATCCATCTCATACTTCCCTTACCTCTCGCCGACTACCCTGGCGTGGTGCGACTAGCTGAGATGGCAGCATATCCCCTTTTGCTGATCTTGCCCTTGCGTTTTACATCGACCTCTTCAGCTCGCTCTGCCGTATCCCTTGCTCCCGATAATCTCACACCGGGTGCCTTGAATACCTATCTCACCCTTGCCGCTCAGCCTACTTGGGATGCTTTTTGTCAGCGGGTCACCTCCGCCTTTGCCGTTGCCTATGGTGTTGACATTTGCTTATTCTTTTCCCCGGTTGCCAGCAATCAGCGTGTTGCCTGTGAATGTGGTCATAACGCCCACACTGGCGAGATCATCCCCCGCTTCTCGGTGTCTGACGCCGATATTCCCCACCTGCTCGCTGCCCTTACCGCCGGTTCAGCCGTCGCTCTTGATCGCGAGCGCCATTTTGATGATTTCATCACCCTTGAATCTGCCCTCGGGCTGCCTGTGTGTGATACATTATTCGTCCAGCCGCTTATCGATGAATCCTCTAAGGTTCTTGCCGCTTTGGTATTCCTTTCACCTTTCTCACAGACTGTTCTCAGCCCACAGGACCATGCCTACCTCCAGGCTGGCTCACTCCAGATGGCACACTTGTTGCACCACACCATTGGGAATTTCGTCCTCAAGCAGGAGCTCCGTAGTTCCCGTCAGGAACTGCTCGCTGCTAAGGTTGACCAGGGGAACTTGGTCGTCGAGAACCGGACGCTCCGTGAGGAAATTGCTAAAACACAGGTCTATCAGTCCGATCGCTACCAGGATGACGACAGCCTCGATGAATTGCTCTGCGCACACGAGGAAGTCCAGAAGATCATCTCTCGTTTGCGGGTTGAGAACATCCGTCTTCTTGGGTTGTTGAAGCTGACTAGCGCTGTGGAGCTATCCGAGCCGCTTGCTGGAGAACCGCTCGGCACCGCAACCGTTGGTGAGGGCCAAATGCCAGAGATAGATGATGAACTGCGTGTCGCCTTGTTAGAGGTTGCCCACCTGCAGTCCGTGATTGAAGAAGCGGATCGCAGTATTCTTGATTTACGTCGCCAGCGTGAGTTCGAGCGGCTTTCGCTTAAGAATCAGGAGCAGGTGTTTACCCTGACCCGCGATCTGCGCCAGTCCTTGTCCGCCATTATTGGCTATTCAGATTTCTTGCTCGATGAATCGATCGGCATTCTGGGTAGCTTGCAGCGCAAATTCTTGGAGCGGGTTAAGGTCTCTGCCGAGCGCATGAGTACCCAGATTGATGAAATCATTACCATCACCAACTCCGAGATTGCTCAGTTGCAGCGCTCTCCAGACCATACCGACATCTATGCTGTTGTCGATTCGGCGCTCAAATTTGCTGGTCGCGACCTGCGTCAGAAAGAGATTTCTCTCCGCGTAGACCTGCAGGATAACCTCCCCGCTCTGCGCCTCAGTACATCGCAGATCGAGCGTTGCCTGGGGATACTGCTCTCGAATGCAGGCTCAGTTACCCCTGCTCAGGGCGAGGTCACATTGAAAGTCGTTGTCGATCATGCTGACACACCTGGTGATCACGTTTTGTTCCAGGTCGCTGATCAGGGCGAGGGTATCGCCCCCGAACTTTTACCATCCTTGTTTACCCAGCCAGCTTCCTCCGACCTCTCCCTCCTCGAAAGTGTTGGCGTTGACCTTGCTGGACTTGTAGAGTTGCAGTCCATCGTTTCTGAGCTCAATGGTCGTCTCTGGGTTGAATCCACTCCCGGAATTGGTTCGGTCTTCAGTGTGTTGATACCCATCTACTTGGATGAGCGTCCCTCTCCGGAGAGTGAGTGATCTCAATGCCTGCATTACGCCAGTTGCTCCTCGGTGGGGCAGTGGCCTTGTTCTCGGTCATCATCATTCTCGGAGCACTCACTCTCGCCTTTGCCGAACGTGATCAGAATCGTGCTCTGGCCGTGCTGCCGACCGCCATCATCAGTACCGGTTTAACGCTCGCCGATCTCCAGCAGGAATGGCCTACGAAAACGTCTTCCCCCAGCCCGACACTTACTGAAACGCCTTTCCTGTCTCCAACTGCCGTCATCTGCACTCGCCCTCAGGGAATGGATCGTGTCTCGGTGCTCTCTGGTGAAACCTTGTCTGTTCTTGCCCTTCGTTATAACGTTAGCATTCGTCAATTGCTTGCCTGGAACTGTATGCAGGTCGCTGATTTTACCGTTGGGATGTACCTCTTAGTGCCCTCCCATTCCCCAACGCCCAGCTTTACCCCTACCGCCACAGGGACGCAGGCGCCTATCGCCAAACCGAAAGATGATCGTTGCGTACCCCCGTCTAGCTGGATTAGCTATATTGTCCAGCCTGGCGATAACCTCTACCAGATTGGTCAGCGTTACCGGATTCCCTGGCAGGAACTGCAGCGTGCCAACTGTTTATCCACGACAATCATCCGCGTCGGCCACCAGTTGTATGTACCCAATGTCCCACCCAGCACGTCCCCTCCGCCGATTCAAACCGCTGCCCCACTGCCACCAACTCGCGCCGTGCCCAACGACCTGCCATCTCTCGTAGTGCCTAGCCCCACCCAGCTAAGTTCCACGCGGGTACAGAATTTTGCTGTCCGCCCTTGTGCCCATCCCGTAATGCCCGCTACCATCAATTCTATGTTTGGGCTTCCGGTGGTGGCGTAGATTACTTTATCTTGTTAGAATTGTGATGCTTTCAATGGACAAATCCAGATGTACGGTATACATATCATTCAATGAACTTTGGAGCTTAGAAACATTGCCATGTCGGTAATCAAGCGGATTCTAATTCTTGGCCTCTTCGTGATGTTAACCGGCTGTACGATACCCGGAGTAGAGAATATCGGCCTGCCCGTTGCCATCTCTCCCGGACAGGGCAGTTCAGCCAGCACCGTGTTGGTCCAGCTGCCCCTCAACCAGCGTCCTACTGCCACACCTTTCCAACCACTGCCGCCGACTGCAGTCTATTACCCAACGGATGTCCCTACACCGGTTGCCACCCTGACACCCACGGCCATGCCCACGCCCTTCCCCCAAAGCCCCGATGCCGCAGTTGGTTTGCTGCCCCTGCCGCCCGATCAGCTAAATATTTTACTCCTCGGTTCCGATGCCCGCCCCTGGAACCGGGTTTTCCGTACCGATGTGATCATCCTGCTTACCCTCAGCCCATCAAAGGGCGTTGTTAGCATGACGTCTTTCCCGCGTGACTTGTGGGTTACCATCCCTGGTGTCGGTGCCAACCGCATCAATACCGCCTGGCAGAATGGTGGCTTCAGTAAGATTGCTGCAACTTTCGAACATAATTTCGGTGTCAAGCCCACCCATTATGTCCTCATCAATTTCTCTTCATTTAAATCGGTCATTGATAGCCTTGGCGGGCTCGATGTCAATGTCGGTCAGGAGGTTTCTGATTACCGAGCCGGGCGCTATATCACCATCAAACAAGGTCGTCAGTATATGGATGCCGACCTCGTCCTCTGGTATGTCCGTACTCGCAAGACTACCAGTGACTTTGCCCGCAATCGCCGCCAGCAGGAGATCATCATCGCCATATTCGAGAAAATGCTTAGCATGAACGCCATCAAGCGTGCCCCTGAGTTCTACCAGATCTATAAAGACAATGTCACCACCAGCTTATCCCTTACCAATCTGCTGCCCCTGTTGCCCCTCGCAGCTTCCCTCACCGATGGCTCGCAGATCAACAACTATTACGTCAAAGGCAAGATGGTCACCAGCTGGGTGACACCTGGTGGGGCACAGGTCCTCTTACCAAACCGTGACCGCATCATAAACGTCCTCAAGAAGGCTATGGTTGGACAGCGATGACCTTAGCTGGGAAAGGGATTTTTATCTGGAAAATCCGCGCTTGTGAGCTGGGTGATATCAATCAGATAGCCAATCTCGCCCAGCAGGCTGGGTTTTCTCATGTCTTGGTAAAAGTTGCTGATGGGGCTTATAGTTACAACGTAACCGAGACTGGTGATGATCTTGTTCCGCCGCTCCTTCACAGCCTCCGTTCGAAAGGCATACAAGTCTGGGGCTGGCATTACATTTATGGTGATTATCCTCGCAGCGAGGCCGACCGTGCTATCCACCGCATAAACCAGCTCAACCTCGATGGCTATGTCCTCGATGTTGAGGGCGAGTATAAGCAGCCTGGAAAATATGCCGCCGCCAAGCTTTTTATGAGCCGACTAAGAGCCAAATACCCTCAGTTGCCCATCGCCCTCTCTTCCTATCGCTTCCCATCCTACCATCCCCAGGTGCCCTGGAAAGCCTTCCTGGAATCTTGTGATTTCAACATGCCGCAGGTCTATTGGCAGTATGCCCATAACCCGGTCGATCAGCTTGTCCGTACAGTTCGTGAGTTTCAATCAATTACTCCTTTCCGCCCGATCATCCCTACTGGCTCAGCCTATCGATCTGGCAGCTGGCTCGCTACCCCGGCGGATGTCAAGAAATTTATGCAGTCCTGCCGGGCACATAATTTGCCTGCCTTCAATTTCTGGGAGTGGTCAAACTGTCGTAAATACCTTCCGGATGTGTGGCGTGCCATCGCTGATTACCCCTCCACCAACGTGGAGCCCCCCAAGGATATTGCTCATGTGTTCTTGGATGCCCTAAATTCGCGCGACCCAAACCGCGTCGCTGATTTGTATAATACCTCCGCTCTTTATATTACATCCGCACACACGACCCATGGCGTTATCCAGATCCGCAAATGGTATTCGTACCTCTTCCGCCAGCTACTGCCCAACGCGTCGTTCAGCCTCACCGGTTTTACCGCATCCCCCAGCTCCCGCCATCTTACCTGGACTGCTGAGTCCGACCGTGGCGCTGTTCATAACGGCTCGGACACCCTCGGTATTCATAACGATAAGATTGCATACCACTACAGCTTCTTCACCGTCACTTAAATAGAACACCCAGCCCACCTCGCTTGGTGGTGCTGGGCTTTACATTCATATTGCTGCGTGTATTGAGCTTACTTCTTTGCTTTTCTTTTCCGCGCGGGGCTTATTCGCTTGCTTTTCGCCGTGCTGTTCGTACGCTTTGCCACCGGGCGGTCGATTTCCACAGCTGTTGTCATCTGCAGGATTTCATCCCCTGCTTTTAAGTCCAGTATTGTTTTCCCCCGCGCCGCACGCCCTTGTAGCGGTGCTGCATCTAAGCGCGTCATCTTGGGCGCCAGCTTCCACAAGTGCAGTGTTACCCGCGCCGTTCCCTTGTTGATCGTCATCCCGATTGTCTTTTCATTCTTTTCTGGTTTCCATGCCACCACGCCCTGACCGTACCGCCCCTGTTTCGGGAATTGTGTCGTCACCACGCGTTTTGCCGTCCCAAGTGATCCAATGATAAATACCTCACCCCGTGTTGGGAAAATCTCTGCTCCTATAATATGATCGTCATCCTTTAACTTCATTCCCATCACTCCGGCTGCCACTAAGCCCATTGGGCGTACATCCTCTTCTGAGAACCGGATAGCCATTCCGCTCGCTGCCATCATCAAAATTTCACTCTTCCCATCTGTCAGGAATACTCCCTGCAGCCGGTCGCCTTCGTTGATCCGTACCATCGTAAACAAGTCAGCTGTAGGTCCGGGTAAATCTGCTATGGCCGATTTCTTCACCATGCCCAGCTGGCTCACTGAGAACAAGTAGCGTTCTTCGGCTCGTTCGTCTTTTGGCGGCAGCGTGATCGCACATGCTAGGTGATCATCCAGTGATAGCGGTGAAATCTTTGCTATATGGATGCCCGCCGATGGCTTATTTGCTTCCGGCACGTTGTGTACTGGAATCGCCGCAGTCATGCCGTTCTCTGCTGCTAGGAACAGTGTATCCCGTGTATTCACCTTTAAGAGCCAGGTTGGGGCTTCACTGCCTGATTGCCGTGGGAGCTTATCATCGCTGGTCAAGGCGGCTAGTCCGTCCTCAGTGATCGTTAACCAGACCGTTTTGTCTTCGATCAAGTCTCGCATCGTGAGCGGCATAGCTTTTGGTTGATCTGCATCGATCAGCGCGATTTGTGTCCTTCGGCGGTCGTCATATTTCTCTTTCACCTCTTCCAGCTCATCCGCTACAACCTGCCGCATTTTCTTCGGCGAGCGCAGTAGTCCTTCTAAGAATTTGATCTTCGCCTTGATTTCTCTGTATTCATCGTTAATTTTCTTGCGTTCCAGTGCTGCTAGCCGCCTTAGTTGCATATCCAGGATCGCTTGGGCTTGGATCTCGCTTAATTTAAAGCGTCGTTGCAGCCGTTCCTTCGCCTTATCTGCGTCTGGCGACCGTCTGATCAAGGCGATGATATCATCCAGGTTATCCAGCGCGGTTTGCAGACCTTCCAGGATATGTGCTCGCTCACGGGCGTTCTTTAGGTCGAATTCACTTCTGCGTTTGACGATTTCTAACCGGTGGTCCAGGTATACACGCAGCGCCTGTTTAAGCGTCAGCATACGCGGTTCACCGCCAACCAATGCCAGCATGATGATGCTGAAGGTGTTTTGCATCGGAGTTAGTCGGTATAGGTCCCCCAACACTCCCTGTGGATCTGCTGTTTTCGAGAGCTCGATCACAATCCGCATCCCTTGTCGGTCGGATTCATCCCTCAGGTCTGCTATCCCGGTGATACGTTCATTGCGAGCTAAATCAGCAATTTTCTCAATCAGCGCTGCCTTGTTTGTCATGTAAGGCAGTTCGGTAACGATGATCCGGTTGCGTCCCCGTCCCATCTCTTCCATGTGCACACGTGCTTGCACTGTGACCCGCCCTCTCCCGCTGCCATATGCTCCGCTTAGCGTTTCATTTTCCTTGCTCTGGATGATAATCCCGCCCGTTGGGAAATCCGGACCTTGGATAAAACCCATTAGGTCTTCGATATTGATATCATCCAGTTTGTCCCATTTCTGCAGCATGAATTTCAGCGCGTCGACCACTTCTCCTAAATTGTGAGGTGGGATGCTGGTTGACATCCCTACCGCGATTCCCGTCGCTCCGTTTACCAGTAGGTTCGGCAGCGCCGCCGGCAGTACGGTAGGTTCGGTTAGCGTTCCATCAAAGTTGGTATCGAAATCGACCGTGTCTTTTTTGATATCTGCTAGCAGATCACCGGCTGCATCGGCCATCCGTGCTTCCGTATAGCGCATAGCCGCTGGAGGGTCGCCGTCGATACTTCCGAAGTTCCCCTGTCCATCGACCATCAAGCACCGCATCGAGAAGTCTTGCGCCATGCGAGCCATTGCTTCGTATACAGCCGCATCCCCGTGGGGGTGGTATTTACCCAGCACTTCCCCGACGATCCTCGCTGATTTCCTGTACGTTGTGCTTGGTCGGACGCCCATATCAAACATCGCATAGAGGATTCGGCGGTGAACTGGTTTTAATCCATCCCGCGCATCCGGTAGCGCTCGCGACACGATCACGCTCATCGCGTAATCGAGATACGATTGCTGCATCTCAGCATCGATATCGATTTTTTTAACTAAGCCAACTTCCATGACGTTCTCCTAGGATTTAGCTTTGCGCCTATCGTGATGGGGCACTGCTAGTTGCCTTAAGCATTTTTTAGAATTTTTGTGCGGGAAATATATTAAAGGACAATTCCCCAAAAGTCAACCCGCACCATGCCTTCCGCCTGCCGTTTGTGAGGGTTCTTCACCGAATAAAAGAAACCCGACCGGTGGATTGAACCGGTCGGGTTTTGAAAGCATAATTAGCTTTGTGTTGTTAGTCTGCCGGTGAAGGTTGGCTGTCAGCTACTGGTTCTTCCGGTAGTATGTCATTGACCGCTTCAGGAACGCTCAGGAAATCCAGTTCTTCTTCCAGCTCATCGGGCTCTTGCTCTTCGAGGAACCGGCCGTGCACGAAACCTGTCCCGGCTGGGATCAGCTTCCCGATGATAACATTCTCTTTCAACCCGAATAGTGGGTCTTCGGTAGCTGCAATTGCCGCTCCCGCCAGCACCTTGATCGTATGCTGGAACGAGGAAGCTGATAAGAAGGATTCCGTGCTCAAGGATGCCTTCGTGATCCCGAGCAGCACTTCAATGAATTTCGTTGGCTGTTTACCCTCTTCTAACAGTGCTTCGTTCGCAATCTTCAGGTCCAAGAAATCGATCAGGTCCCCTGGCAATTTCTCTGTATCTCCAGGACGTGTGATTGTCACTTTGGACATCATCTTGCGGATGATCACCTCGAAGTGTTTGTCGTGGATGTTCTGCCCTTGCGAGCGGTACACTTGCTGCACTTCGTTGAGCAGGTAGATCTGGCATTCATGCCGTCCCTGGATGCGCAGGATGTTGTGCGGATTCAAGGACCCTTCCGTAAGCGGCTGGCCGGGTTCCACCTTGTCCCCATCCTTGACCAGCACTCGGGCGTTGCTTGGGATCTCGTACTCCTCTTCCTCGGTCAGATCGTGGGACACGACCACCTTGTTCTCCTCGATCCGGACTCGTCCTGCATTTTGGGCGACGATTGTCGCGTCCTCATCAAGCTGCGCTAACACGCCACCAGCCTTGATCTCTTCCCCGTCCTCAACCACGATCGTTGCCCCCTCGGGTAGGTCGTATTCGTCGCTGATCAATTCAGCGTGTTCCACGCGCACGATCCGCATGTCGGTATATTTATCCGACAGGATGACTTGCACCACGCCCCCTATCTCCGCAACGACGGCTTCTCCCTTAGGAGTCTTGCGCGCCTCAAAGAGCTCCTCCACCCTTGGCAGACCCGTAGTGATATCTCCACCAGCCGCAACACCTCCCGTGTGGAACGTTCTCAATGTGAGCTGGGTGCCTGGCTCTCCAATCGATTGAGCCGCTACAATTCCTACTGCTGATCCGATATCAACCATCTGCCCGCGTCCCAAATCCATACCATAGCATTTAGCACAAATACCGTGTGTAAGCTCGCATGTAAGTGGGGAGCGAACTTTAACTGCTTGGATACCAGATTTGACGACTTTACGGACTTCCATATGGTCGAGAAGCTGGTCACGATCAGCAAGAATTTCACCTGTTTCAGGATCTACCACGCGCTCAGCAATGAGGCGACCAAACAACCGGTCGATCATCGATTGACCAGCAATATCATCATCTCTATTGATGATAATTCCATCCAGGGTGCCACAATCATCATCGTTGATGATGACATCTTGGGCAACATCGACTAAGCGGCGGGTTAAATATCCAGCATCGGCTGTTCGTAAAGCGGTGTCTGCTAATCCTTTTCGTGCACCATGAGTCGAAATGAAGTATTCCAGTGCAGTAAGACCTTCGCGGAAGTTTGATCGAATGGGTAATGGGATGATACGCCCAGAAGGATCAGCCATCAGGCCGCGCATACCAGCGAGTTGTGAGATTGTCCCAAAGCCACCTTTTGTCGCGCCTGATATTGCTTGAGCAGCTAGGTTGCCATCTGGGTCCATTGATTCTTTTACTGCATCAGCCAACACACTAGTTGTCCGCTGCCAAATCTCAATAACACGTTCGTTTTGTTCTTGCTCAGTTAGTAATCCACGTCGATAATCCCGTTGAGCTGCTTCAGCTTCCTGAAGTGATTCCTGAATAATCTCTTGCTTGTGTTCTGGAACTGATATATCGGAAACTGAAAGAGAGTAACCGGAGCGGGTTGCGTACTCAAAACCGATGTCTTTGATCTTATCAGCAATTACAGTTGTTTCATCTTCACCTGCGATCTCATATAAATCGGCAACCAGATCCTTTATGCCACCTTTATCCAAAACCCAATTTACATAACGTACTTCTTCAGGGAGAATACGGTTGAAAATCACCCGACCCACAGTTGTGTCGACTATTCGTTCCTCGGGTTCAAGCAGCCGATTCCGGTCTTCATCATACCAACTCTGACATAACAACCGTATATGAGCATGGATATCGACTTGGTCCATACTGTAAACTATTTCAACTTCATCCATGCTAGCAAATAAGCGTCCATCACCCTTATGTTCTAAGACGTCTTCTTTGGTCAGATAATAGACGCCTAATACCATATCCTTAGATGGGCTGATAATAGGTTCGCCATCTGCGGGTTTCAGAAGATTTTTTGAGGAAAGCATAAACTGGCGTGCTTCCCACACTGCCTTTTGGGAGAGTGGGACGTGTACTGCCATTTGATCGCCATCAAAGTCAGCGTTGAAAGCGGTTGTCACGAGAGGGTGAAGCTGTATGGCACTGCCTTCAATTAATACCGGCTCAAAAGCTTGGATACCCAATCTGTGCAAAGTAGGGGCACGGTTTAATAAGACAGGGCGTTCTTTGATAACTTCCTCCAGAACTTCCCACACTTCCGGTCGATTTCTTTCTATGAAGCGTTTTGCGCCTTTTACATTTGCAGCGTAATTGTGAGCTACCAAGCGTGAGATCACAAACGGTCTGTACAGCTCTAATGCCATGCTTTTTGGTAATCCGCATTGATATAGCTTCAACTTTGGTCCAACGACGATAACTGACCGACCTGAGTAATCGACACGTTTTCCGAGCAGATTTCTGCGAAAGCGACCTTTCTTCCCCTTCAGCATGTCGCTTAAGGATTTAAGTTCGCGTCTGCCGCGACGAGAGAGGGCTTTGCCACGTTGCGAATTGTCGATTAGGGAATCAACGGCTTCCTGAAGCATACGCTTCTCATTGCGCACGATGACATCAGGAGCACCTAATTCTAATAATCGCTTTAAGCGGTTATTGCGATTAATGACTCTGCGGTAAAGATCATTAAGATCAGATGTAGCAAATCGGCCGCCATCAAGTTGAACCATCGGACGAAGATCGGGAGGAATGACAGGTAAAACAGTCATTACCATCCATTCTGGGCTATTCCCAGAACGGCGAAATGCTTCAACAACTTTCAAGCGTTTTGTTGCTTTTTTGCGCTTCTGCTTACTGCGAGACGTTCTGACTTCGTGCCACAGTTCCTCGGCCAATTTATCTAAGTCAATCCGGCGTAATATATCGTAGAAAGCTTCTGCGCCCATATCTGCACGAAAAACTTGACCCCAGCGCGACCGTAATTCGCGAAAACGGCTTTCCCCCATAAATGTCATAGGACGGAGTTCTAATAATTCATCCCGCATACGGATGTGCTCTTCATGATCTGCCGCAGATTGATCTTCAAATTGATTGCGCAGATCTTCCATCTGCAGGTCAGCAGCTGCACGAATTTTTTCTGTTTCAATTTCTAAATGCTCAATACCACGCTGCTTCTCCTCCTTGAGTTCATTTTCTAATTCATCGAGTCGCTCTTTGACTACTTCCTGAACATTTGCCAGGTGTTGGTTACCAATCGTTTCACCCTTCTTTACAATTACTATCTTCGTGTCAGGAAAATGAATCGCTGATTTAGCTGTGTCATTTAGTTGTTCGCTCAAATTTGTTTCGAGTCTTTGACCAGCTTTTATTACGGGATCGAGTTGCTCAGCAATAGTCTCCTCGAAATTTTTCTCTACTGCTTCAATTTGTGCTTTCAAATCTCCAAGGTCTCGATCGCGAGCGGCTTTTACTTCGGCGATTCTTGCATTGCTGAGTGTTGCTTGCTCGCGCTCAGTTTCGTGAATTTGTTCTTCCAAACGCTTCAATGCTTTCTGGCGGGCGTCCTCATCAACGTAGGTGACGACATATTGCGCAAAATATAATACTCGGTCAAGGTTTCGGCGTGAGATGTCTAGTAATAACCCAAGATATGATGGAATACGGCGTGTGTACCAGACATGAGCAACTGGCGCAGATAACTCGATATGCCCCATTCGTTCTCTACGGACAGATGAACGGGTAACTTCCACTCCGCACTTATCACAAACAATACCTTTATAACGGATGTTCTTGTATTTTCCACAATAACATTGCCAATCCCGTGTAGGTCCAAAAATCGCCTCACAGAAAAGCCCATCCTTCTCGGGCCGAAGCCGACGATAGTTGATGGTTTCAGGTTTTAATACTTCACCGTATGACCAACTGCGAACGGTTTCTGGTGATGCCAAGCTGATGCGGAGTTTAGTTAGGCCTTTGGTTTCCACTAGGAAGCCTCCTGATGATACGTTATTAATCAAATCTATAAAATGCAATCAGACATACTGCTAACATCGACAGCGAAAATTTGTTTTAAGGTTCGCTGCTAAAAGATAGTCACATCTGTATGCTTTTTATTGTTTGTTGGGGAATGATATGATACTTTTTTCTAACGGAATGGTTTTTATGTGTATATCGCAATTCTTAACACCCTCACTGTAGAACTCATCGCACATATGATCTTTGCTCTAAGAATATACACATGTATTAGAGACAAACAAAGACAAGCGCATGAGAGAATCCCTCTCAAGCACTTATCCAGCGCAATGACTATTAATTTAATGGGATTATATCAAATACTGACCGTTTTGGTCAAGCGTAATTTGTGCGGTGTCCAGGACATACAATAAACTTCGAATTGATTCGGTATGAGAAATCCTAAGAGAGTATAATCTGACTCGCTTCGAGTATAATAACAAGACAATTTATGGATAAGGAGGTTATTCATCATAATATAGCTTCGGGAAAGCAAGCGCAAGGCCTTGGACTTGGCTTCATAATTCAAGGTGACGAGGTTGTGGGTTCCTCCATTACCAAACGGAGGCTAACCGGTAATTCAGTTACAATTTGACGGCATGTCAGTAAAACAATTACCGGGAAAATCGAAACATCAGCGGAAGCCCTCCGGGTGTACCACCACCCGATCTCTTTCCCTCCAATTCAAAACTTTGATAACAAATTCACTGTGCAAACGGTGTTACAAAATATCAAAGAGTGGTGCCATTATTGACCATCAATATCAGGGATAACGCTGCCCATTGATGGAATCATACGAATAATGCGGAGGGACCCCCATGTGTGGAATTGTTGGGTATGTTGGTTCACGTGATGCCACTCCAATTATATTGGATGGGCTCAAGAGACTGGAGTATCGTGGTTATGATTCGGCTGGTTTAGCCATCATTGCCAAAGGTCGTATCAAAGTAAGGCGCGATGTAGGGAAATTATCGCGGCTCAGCACATTGGTAAATGATGACCCGGTTCATGGCAATGTTGGAATCGGTCATACCCGTTGGGCAACACATGGCGAACCAAGCCCAAGAAATGCTCACCCTCACTTGGGAATGACGGGGGAGGTGGTGATTGTTCATAACGGAATTGTTGAGAATTACATAGAGTTGCGCGATGACCTCATTGCTGAGGGAGCAGTATTCAGTTCTGAGACCGATTCTGAAGTCATTGTCCACTTAATTGAAAGGTTTAAAACCACAGAAGGCTCTCTTGAGGAAGCAGTGCGAATTGCATTGTCTCATTTGAAGGGAGCCCATGCGATCGTTGTGTTGGATTCACATGACCCCGGGAAGATTGTCGCAGCACGGCTAGGCAATGCGGGGGGCGTCGCGATAGGGTATGGTCAAGGTGAAATGTTCATCGCTTCGGATATTCCTGCAATACTTGAGCATACCCGACAGATTGGATTTTTAGAATCGAAACAGATAGCAGCCGTTACAAAAGATGGTGTCCTCGTTCATAACCTTGATGGAACCCATGAAGAATTGGAAGTGCAGAGCATTAGTTGGGATCCAATATCAGCTGAGAAAGGCGAGTATAGGCATTTCATGCAGAAAGAAATCCATGAACAAGTGCGTTCGCTTACCGAGACGATCGCTGGTAGAGTGGATTTCGAAAATAACCGGATCAGATTAACCGAATTGGGTGTAACCCCTGACATTGCGAAGAAAATCAAGAAAATCATAATTGTTGCGTGTGGAACTGCTGGTCATGCCGGAATGGTTGGGAAAGTACTAATCGAAAAGATAGCACGTGTGCCCGTGGAAGTCGATATTGCTTCTGAATTCCGTTATCGCGATCCAATAATTGACCAGGATACAGTGGTCCTCGCAATCAGCCAATCTGGTGAAACAGCAGATACTCTTGCGGCTATGGAAGAAGCCCGCAAGCGGGGGGCAAAATTGTGGTCTATCGTAAACGTGATTGGCTCCCAGGCAATGAGAATGGCAGATGGGTATATATCCATGCAAACTGGTCCAGAAATTGGCGTCGCTTCAACCAAGGCTTACACTGCGCCACTAGTTGACCTATACATGCTTGCTATCTTTTTATCCGATCTCCGTGGCGAGCTATCTCCAGGGGATCGGTTTAGGTTCGTAAATGACCTGAGGAAATTACCTGCACTTGCTGGGCAGTGTCTCGAGCGAGAATCGGAGATTAAAGCTGTCGCCAGGAATATGGTAAACACAGATCATTGTTTGTATTTGGGCCGCGGCATCAATATGCCCACGGCATATGAAGGGGCGCTTAAGCTGAAAGAGATATCTTATATTCATGCTGAAGGTTATCCAGCAGGCGAGATGAAGCACGGCCCCATCGCCTTAATCGACCGTAAGATGCCTGTAGTGGTCATCGCTCCTAAAGATCCCTGGTATGAAAAGATGTTCAGCCAGATTGAACAAGCCAAATCACGGGGTGGGTCAGTTATCGCAGTAGCCACTGATGGTGATGAAAAAGCTCGAATGATTGCCGATCACGTAATCTGGGTACCAGAAACACCTTGGATGCTAAGTCCTGTAATCACAGTTATCCCTCTGCAGTTGTTAGCTTACCATATCGCAGCGTTGCGTGGACTCGATGTAGACCAACCTCGCAACCTGGCAAAGTCCGTTACCGTTGAGTAAATCCTGATGGATATTCATTCAAACCCAGTAGACAAAGCTCAACAGTACTTGTGCAAAAACTAGCTCGGAATTGGATACCTATCGCAACGATGTTAACCAAATAATGAAATGATGAAGTGATGATTTTTGAGTAATATTTTTTCCAGGGCTATTGCGTTTGATTATGGCGTTGTCTGAAAATAATCGCAAGAATGACAATTTGGATAGGCACCATAAGTACGGCGATCCAAAAGACATCCATCATATTTAAATCCTCATCACTCGTTGATGATATCTTCATGTCTGCAAATGAAGTTGGAACCCTTGGTTTGGTTATGATTTCTTTCTCATGTATGGTAGCGGGGATGATATTCACTGCTTGGTCAAGCCCTGCAACTATCCCGAGAGCTTGAGGAATATAACGATCTGAGGCAATTAATGACTTACCTTGACATAGCAATTGAGTAGAACCACCACCATCCAGCATCATGGTTTGATCTGCCCCGAAGCTATTCAAGACCGCAATTGCATCAACCTGGCGGGCAGTTTTTGTATTAAAAAGTAATATGTGCTGATAGCGACCGTCATTATCCGGATCATCTAGACCAATAAATGTGCGTCCAGTGAAATGTTTACCGGCTTTATTTGCTGTTTTGGATAAGCCACCGAGTATGTCTGGGGCTGATGTCGAGTATAAAATCTCTTTTGTGAGCGGTATGATTTCGGCATGATCTGACCATATTGCCAATAAGAGCTTTTCACCAATAAATTCTTGATCCTCATATCCATCGCTTATTAGCTCCCCGTCCACTTTCAGTGGAAAGGGAAGCCGGGTTGGGCTCTCTTGCATAAAAAAGAACTGGCCATTCGAGACACAGAAAGCTTGCGAAAATTCTGAAGAAAGCGTATTCCAGAAATCCTGAATCGTCCAATATGCAAGCTGTGGGTCATCTCCACCATAAACTCCTCTTCCAGAACGGGGTTTTTTAATATCAGAATACAATAGTTGGAGGGAGGCACCTTGAGATAGATCTATGATTTGGACAAAGTCAGGATTGCCTCCAGCATACTCTTTTTTGTAAAGAGAAACCCCAGGCGCAGTGTTGATAAGGTTAAACCCTGGTGGAGGATCATAGGATTGGTAAGCATAGGCCGGATCCATCAATCCAGGGTAAAGGCAGAAACTCAATATGAAGGGAAGCAATAGCCTTTTTTGCATAACCTAACTGCTGATCTTCATAGATGATTGATCAGGGGATGGATGCCCCAAAGTAGTTTTTGGAAATAACAATGAATATACAAACAGCGAACATATGTTCTAATTATAACACAAAAAGAAATAACT
>JBFENN010000043.1:0-21735 GCA_041551115.1 Anaerolineales bacterium | reverse complement strand
CGCTGATTTTGTCAGCGATTTGAGGGCTCCCACGCCAACTGCAGCAGCTGAGTTAGCCACACCTGATAAAGTCGATCTAGTTGCGAATCTCGTTGATCATAGCGACCGTTTGCAGACTGCGGCCATTAATACGTTGAACAATTGCCAATGGGGGTTGCAGAATCTCAAAACTGACCTAGCTGGGTTATCACCTCAATCACGTATTAGAAACGACCGCCAACGGGTAGATGATTACTCTCGTCGTGCTCAGAGCACTCTTGCCCATACACTTAAGTTAAGACAAACCCAGGTCTCGGGGCTTCAACAACGTTTGGTTGCTCTTAGTCCAAATGCAATCTTCGAGCGTGGTTATGCCTTGGTACAAAAGCGTGATGGTAATTTGGTACGCAGTGTTAACCAAGTAGACACCGGTGAATATTTGAAAGTGCACGTCCAAGATGGTGATTTTGGAGTAAAGGTAGAACCAAATACTTAAGGGAGCGCGTAGCATGGTGGCAGACTCAATCAATGCGAATCAGCCAATAGATCTAGATCAATTTGCCGATGACCTGAATGAAGAATTACGATCGTCTGGGTCAAGTAGCGCTGAACAAGCATTTAGTGTAGGCTGTGCCATCGGGATTATACCGGTGGGGTTGATTGTCTTCGTGCTTTATATTGCTGGGGTAGTATCTTTACTTCTTGCGTTGTTCCTTGCTTTGCTTGGGATCGTAGTGTTGGTTGCAGTAGTAGCCCTATTAGCCTCACAGGCGCGTGATCGCGCTACCCAGCGGGTGTATGATGAGCAAGTAGAGCCAAGAATCGAAGCTTATCTATCAAATACAGGATTGAGCCGCGCAGAATTCGACTTGTTGTTGTATAACAAACTCTCTGATCGCGCCCCGTTAAGGAAATTTCTTACATCCGAATCCACCGCGATCGATTCAGACCCGGAAGAAGAGATCGTTCAGGAGTATTAAATATGCCAGAAAAAAATGAGACTGACCAGTTTGCTGCTTCGCCAGTTACAGAATTGACCTATGAGCAGGCTTTTATCCAATTGGAAGAGATAGTCGCGGTCCTCGAGGGTAGTGATTACCCGCTTGAACGAACAATTGAATTGTACGAACGCGGTCAAGAATTGGCGAAATACTGCACTGAGCTGCTCGAACAAGCGAATCTGAGATTAAAGAAGCTGACTGAAAATGGACTAGCTGATTTTACAATAACAGAGTAACCGATTAGGGTTTTCGGTCGTGTTTTCGCTTAAAAAAAATTAATGGAATCATGGAACTGCAGCAGGCTATCATAATAACTTTATCCGGAAACGTATTTTTATCTCTTGCCAGGCTGTCGTAACTTCTCTGAGTCTCAACAGCAAAGCGCTCAACAAAAAAACTGCTCCCCCGATCAAAACTCCCCCTAACCCGACAAACCAAGCCGACTGACTGAGCGTTTGCTCTATCCATATGAATAAGGCAGCCGACATCATAATGGATGCCAGGCTAACTTGACCTACACCAGTAAATAAATCTTTCCCGTCCAGCCCGTCTAATCTCCTGCGCATATAGATTAACAACGCCACCATCTCTAATGTTGTTGCTGCAGAGTTAGCCAGCGCTAATCCGCCATGAGGCAACCAACCCAGCATAGAAAATAACTTGGCAAATCCGAAACTGAACAGCACATTTAGGCTCATTGCTATCGTGCCGATAATCACGGGGGTGCGCGTGTCATGCAGTGCATAGAAGGCGCGTGAGACGATCTCGACGATCGAGTGTCCGACTAAACCGACTGTGTACCACAGCAGCGCCCAGGCAACCATTTCTGTCGACCGGCTGTTGAATTCACCCCGTTCAAAAAGCATGCTGATGACCGGCTGGCGTAATATGATCAAACCTAAAGCAGCAGGCAGGGCAAGAGTGACCACACCTCGCAGGGTAGCTGCTAATGAAGAGCGCATCTCATTAAGTTTTCCAAGTGCCACTTGGGCAGAAAATGTTGGCAGGGCTGCGATAGCAATAGCCTGGGCAATGATCACTTGCGGCATGGTCATAATTGCCCAGGCATACTTTATTGAAGCCAGGCTCCCAGGGATCAGTGCAGTGGCAATAATTGTGTTCACGACAAAATTGATTTGTACGACTGCGACACCAATTAGGCGTGGCCCCATCAATTTCCCAACTTCCCTCACTGCAGTGGAGGATAGGCCGAAGGTTGGGTAGTAGCGTCTTGATGGCAGGTGCAGCGTAGCAGGGATCTGGATGAGTAGGTGCATGAATGCGCCCAATACTGCTCCCCAAGCTAAGCCGTATATCCCCAGTGTAGGCGATAGGACCAACACACCAAATATCATCCCCAACCAATACATTGTTGGAGCTAAGGCAGACCAGATAAACACTTGGTTGGCATTCAACACGCCCATCAAAATACCGCTAACACCAAATACAGCTGGCGAAATCAGCAGGATTCGCATTAAGGCGGCTGTTAAAGCCTGCAGCTCCTGATCCATCGCTGGTGCGATGATGTATTGGACGATTTGATCTGCGAATATGATTGATACGACGCTGACTGTGACTGAGACGACAATTACCAGGTTTGTTAATGAAGAGGTGAGGTACCAGGCGTTACGGTGATCATCCTTGCTGATGAAATCAGATAAGACCGGAATGAATGCTGATGCTAATGCGCCCCCAGCAATTAAACTGAAGAGTAAATCGGGGAATGTTGCTGCAGCATTATACGCATCTAACACACTCTCGGTGCCGAATTCTCGCGATACGAGCATTTGACGTATTAAACCGGTCAAATTGCTCAGCACGAACGCGAGCATAACAGTGCTCGCGGCTCGGGCGATTTGGCGGTTAGCGCTTGTCTGCGTGCTGTTCACAAGCACCGATTATATCCGAGTTGGATATCTTTCAATAAGTTACGGATATTCATCATGTGAGCGTATTTTGGATACCTCAGGCGGTATTTACTTGTACATTGAGATAGATTGACCGGTTTCGTCAAATATGCACACCCTGATATATAATTATCTTCGTGCAATACTTTGTACCGATCCAAGGAGTCCTTGTTGAAATATACATCACCCCGCGATAAAGCCGGCTATTACCAGCTTGTATGGCAAGTTGCTCGTCTTATACCATCCGGAAAAGTATGTACATATGGAGATCTAGCAGCACTAATCCCCGCACCAGAGGGGAAAGATTACCGTACGTATCGTGCCTTTGGGGCTCGCTGGGTTGCAGGAGCGATTAAGAATTGTCCTGATGATGTCCCCTGGCATAGGGTCATCAATTCACAGGGCAGAATAAGCTTACGCGGTGCAGGGTATGAACAGCAGCGAAAGCTTCTCGAAGCCGAGCAGATCGCTTTTGATGAACGTGACAGAATCGATCTAACCATATATCGCTGGAAAGGACCGGACAACGAAGTAGATGGTAAAGATAAACCGCAATGACAGATCTAAGGGAAAGAATCCGGTTATTACATCCTGATCCAGAGAAATCGGCTCCCCGGATAGAATAGTGGAAGTATCTGGTAGTGAAATCAGTGCTTCTTGATGCGTTTGAGCTTGATCCGTTTGTAAGATTAGTTGATTTCCCGAATCATGTCAGGGCATCGCTCTCGCCAGAAGACTTTGAAAATCTGGATTCGATCAACTGGTATATGACGACGGTTAAGCTTGATATGGAAACGCATCCAATCATGGAGCAGATCCCTGGAGCAAAACCCCAAACATTACGTTTGTGGGTCAAATGGATGTACATTAGCCTGATTTCGAGAGAGGTTAGTTGATGTTCGTTCGCTGTTCTTGGGTCGGCAATGACCCATTATCGATTGCTTACCATGATGAAGAATGGGGGCTCCCTGTACATAATGACCGCAAATTATTTGAATTCCTAATATTAGAAGGGGCGCAAGCTGGTCTTAGCTGGATGACGATATTGAAAAAGCGGGCCAGCTACCTCCAGGCATTTGATCACTTTGAGCCCTCAGTGGTTGCTTATTATGATGAGGATAAGCTTGCCATGTTAATGGAGGATGCTGGTATCGTACGCAACCGGCGGAAAATTGCTGCTGCTGTACAGAATGCTAAAGCTTTCTTGGCAGTACAAGCGCAGTTCGGCAGTTTCGACAAATTTATCTGGGGGTTTGTAAACGGGCAACCGGTTAAAAACGCCTGGCGGGAAATCTCTGAAATACCGAGCCAATCAGAGACCTCCAAGTTGATGAGCTCTGATTTAAGGAAGCGCGGCTTCAACTTTGTTGGCCCCACCATTTGCTACGCTTTCATGCAGGCGGTAGGTATGGTGAATGATCATACTGTCGACTGCTTCCGATACGACCAGGTATAAAAAAGCACAGGCAAGATGGCCTGTGCTTCTGGTTAATTGCTGAGAGCCGGGTACGCCGCTCCCGGCTCTCTCTAAGGAGGAGAAGAAGAGAAATCGCCCTTCAATGCAATATTACCAAAGTCATTGGGTATGTGCTTGACGCTTACCCTACGATCACCCTACGCTTGACCTTCAATATTGAAGGTTTATAAATATATTCTATGAATTTTGCAGTGTTTGGATTACCAGCTTTGAAAGGCTAACAGGGTGATCACGGCGGACTATCATAAACAATGGATAGCATTTTGCAGATGGTAGAATCATCCTGGGATTATGATATAGATTGAAAAAATTTCGCACCGACCACGATTATCCGTTTTATCCATCCAATAACAGTTTTGGGAGACAGAACATTATGATTGAAGCCGTGATTATTGATGCTGTGCGTACACCAATTGGAGCGCTCGGCGGTTCATTGGCCGCTGTACGTCCAGATGATCTCGCCGCTTATGCGCTGAAATCACTCATTGATCGGACAGGCATTTCACCCATCGAGGTTGAGGAGGTGTACCTAGGCTGCGCTAATCAAGCTGGTGAGGATAACCGCAACGTTGCCCGTATGGCAACGTTATTGGCCGGTTTTCCGGTTGAAGTAGCTGCGGTCACATTTAACCGTCTATGTGCTTCAGGGTTGAATGCGGTCAATCAAGCTGTTCGTGCAATAAAAGTTGGCGAAGGTGATGTCTTTATTGCCGGTGGAGTCGAGAGCATGTCAAGAGCTCCCTATTCAGTACCAAAAGCGGAACGTGCTTATCCTTGGGGAAATCTCACAGCATGGGATACAACTTTTGGTTGGCGCTACCCACATCCTAAAATGCAGTCAGATTATGGAACTGAAGGGATGGGCGTAACGGCGGAGAATATTTATGAAGAGATCCCTGTCTCGCGAGAGGATCAGGATGCCTTCGCACTTCAAAGCCATCAAAGGGCAATTGCAGCAATCGATAACGGTAAATTTGCGGAGGAAGTTGTACCGGTCACCATTCCACAGCGGAAAGGCGATCCAATCGTGGTGGACACTGATGAACGACCACGCCGGGATACAACGCTGGAATCATTAGCTCGTTTACGACCTGTATTCCGCAAAAATGGTACTGTGACCGCAGGAAACTCTTCCGGGCTTAATGATGGCGCTGCAGCAGTACTGCTGATGAGTGTTGATAAAGCTGCCCAGTTGGGGCTATCACCCATAGCGAGAGTGGTTGCCAGCGCAGCTGCCGGAGTCCCACCCCGGACAATGGGCTTAGGACCAATACCGGCTACGCGAAAAGCACTTGCACGCGCTGGAATTACATTAGATGATATTGGCTTGATTGAATTGAATGAAGCTTTTGCTATCCAATCCTTGGCAGTCATGCGCACATTAGGATTAGATCCCGAGATTACGAATGTCAATGGTGGAGCAATTGCGTTGGGTCATCCATTAGGCTGCTCTGGAGCCCGGATATTGACCACACTTTTGCACGAGATGCGTCGACGTGCCCCCACAGAGGCACGCCCGTATTATGGGTTAGCCACATTATGTGTTGGGGTTGGGCAGGGAGAAGCCACGGTCGTCGAGTACCTGGGGTGATTTACGGTAATGGTATCGACAAGGAAAGTGAATGTTCTAATTTCATGAGGAAATCTTGTGTTCGCGCGTAAACTGGGTTTTTTATTGGGTTTAATTGTATTCCTGGCTGCTTGTTCTGGAACTGAGCCATCAAAGTCTGGACAACCAGCGGATTCAGGCGTTGTTGCTAAACATCTCGCTGACACTCCGTCTGATCTTCCTCAACCCATGCGTTACGCCGATGTAATCTCGGTTGAAGTTACCGGAAGCAATAACGACTATCGATTTTCAGTCAGCGTCCAGAGCCCTGACACAGGCTGTGACCAGTTTGCCGATTGGTGGGAAGTTCTTTCCCCAGACGGAATGTTGTTGTACCGGCGCGTCTTGCTCCATAGCCATGTCGATGAACAGCCGTTTACTCGCTCTGGAGGACCGGTGCCAATCTTAGCTAATCAGACAGTGCTCATTCGAGCGCATATGAACACTTCGGGATATGGAGGCCAGGCTTACCGCGGGTCTGTCGCAGAGGGGTTCACCCCATTTGAATTAGCGGTGGATTTTGCTGCCTCATTAGGGAACCAGCCCCCATTGCCGAAGGGCTGTGACTTTTAATCTAATCAGTGATCGGGGGTTATAGACTGGTTGGTTTTGATCTGAGTTGTGTGCAGCCTGTGAGGTGTTAACAAATGTAATATCGGCGATGTGTCCACAAATAAGCTATAACAACTGGTCCAATTCCTAATGTCAGCAGATTGATCAGCACCTCGATTGTCGTTTCTATTCCTGGGATAGCGTATATCCCTTCATTCAGGTTGAATGTTAAATCCATCAACCCTAAAAATATTGCGCTCGAAGCGGCCAGCAAGCCAAACAGAAATCCCCAGGATTTTCTGTTCCATAACCCAATCGCTCCTATGAGTGCGCAAAGCGCCATCCAGGTGTCAGCCACGGGGAAACTTTTCTCGAAGGCTAGGTATACTGCGTCTTGCCGCACTTGTGTTCCACCCGTAGTGTAGAAAATAATCCAATAAACCAGCGTTGTTGCAAATGCAAAGAACAATAACCCAATGATTACTCGCTCGCTGTTTTTTTTCGGCTCCATGAGCTATCAATCCTGTACTCAATTAAATTGGAAGGTTGGTATCGAGCAGGTCCACTACCGCTTCGAGAATCCGGTTTGTGTTCGGCAGCACCTGCTCTTCAAGACGTCGTGCGTAGGGGATTGTGCCGTTAGTGCAGACTCGCCGGTAGTTGAACTTGAGACCTGCTTCGAGGGCCACAGCTGCTACCTCAGCGGATAGCCCGAACCCGCGGTAATCTTCATCAACCACGATCATATTCCCTGTGACTGCCATGGTATTGCATATCGTCTCTACATCTAATGGCGATACGCTCCTAAGATCAACAACACCTGCTGATACATCGTGCTTCTCCAATACTGCGGCAGCCTCCATTGATTGATGGACACCCACTCCAACGCTGAACAATGTCAAGTCGTTTCCCTCTTTGCGGATCGCAGCTTTTCCGAAAGGGATTGCTGCCCATTTTTTGGGGACTGGTCCTACTGTCCCTTCTGCAGGTACATCTATGTGGATGGTTTCACGCCAGCTGCCGCCCATCCACTCTAGCCAGTAATCTGCCAGCATCTTATGTTCTAGGAAGATCACGGGTGAATCATGTTCAACCGCCGCAGTCATTAAGCCACCGGCGTCGGCTGGATTTGACGGCACAGCGACGGTTAAACCGGGGATGTGTGCTAACCAGCCCCATAGAGACTGTTCGTGTTGACCGCCATCGCCGTAACCACCTCCGCATGCTGCCCACACGACCAATGGAGCATTCCATTTACCGCCGGAGAACACCTCTAATTTCGCGGCATGGTTCATTAATGGGTCCATTGCCACGGCAATAAAGTCAACCAGGGTTAGATCGACAATCGGACGAAGCCCTGCCATCGATGCCGTTACCGCTGCCCCGAGGAAGCTGCTCTCGCTGATCGGTGTTGCTAGTAAACGTTCCTCCCCGAATTGGATAAATAATTTCATTCGGTACGCATGAATGTCTTCGCCGATGAGGATTATCCGCGGGTCTTCGCCCATGCTCTGGGCGATAGCATCTTGTATTGCATCACCGAACTTCATCACACTCATCGTATTTTCTCCAAAGCGTTATTCGAGGATAGAACTTCATTAAGCACCCGTTGTATCTCCGCTTGAATATTATCTTCTAACCCAGTTAGTCTATTCGCGTCTTCTGCTGCCAGCTTGAACCGTGTTCTTAATATCGGGTCATCAGCTTTTGCTTGGCTTTCACTCTTTGAGGAAGCGGCAACACCCAACGTAGCTCCTACGTTGCGCAATCGCTCGGAGAATGGGACGCCGCCTCTCCTGAATAGGGCTTTTGTGATCCCAGGAACAAGAGGTATTATTTCTTTTAGCGGGTTGTTGGCCATCCTTGCTGATTGCATACCAATGAAATGATTCTCAAAATGCCGGCAGCGTGCGTGCAGAAATACTGGACCATGTCCAGAGCGGGTGTGTTCAATCATTTCCTTTGCTCCTAACCACACCTCTTCGATATCGGCGCCATTGACAGACAAGGTCCGCAAGCCGAAACTGCGCGCTTTTTCCGTCAGGTGACCTCCCCGGACTGTTTGTGATGGTGTTGTGATGGAATAATCATTGTCCTTACAAATAAAGAGCAGCGGTAGCTGCCAGACGACCGCTAGATTCCATGCTTCCATCATGGTCCCTTCATTGGTCGCGCCTTCTCCAAACCATGCGGTTGAAATGGTGCCCGGTCTTAATCGCTTAGCTGCCAGCGCAAACCCCACCCCAGCTGGGCCGGAAGCGCCGACGATTCCCGAAGAGGCGCTTAGATGTTCAGCTGAGAAAAGATGCATGTGGCCGCCTTGCCCGTTGCACAACCCATCCTCCCGGCCGAGAAACTCCTTCAGCAGAGCAGCGGGTTCGATGCCCCACATCAACAGCTGCGGAGTCCCCCGGTGATCAAGCGCAAGGGCGTCACCCGGACTTAGCTGACTTATCACCCCTGCTGCGATTGCTTCTTCGCCAATCCCGAGATGCATTTCACCTGAAATCATCCCGTCATTGAAGAGTTGCTTCACACATTCTTCAAAGAGTCTGCTGTGAAGCATTAATTGATATAGTTCCCAATAATCCATTTTTATCCTTTTCGTTCAGCGGAACCAATTGTTATCGTCGCGCGTCAGATGTAAAGCTTATCCTTGTCCACTTCTTTTCGCAGCAGGCGCAGTTCTTTTATTGAAGGAGCTGAATTTTCCTTAACCTCATCTGCTAAAGCTAAGTCGAATCCGGTGTTATCCTGTACTTCTTCTATGCTGATTCCAGGTTGGGTTGCCAGCAGGATCATTCGCTTGGAATCCTGGTGGTACCCCATCACGCCCAGGTTGCTGACAACTCTAAAAGGTCCTGTCTCTGGTGGTAGTCCAGCCCTTTCCCGCGCTCCTGGACCATCTAGATATCCCGGGGTGGTAATAAAATCGATCTTTTCAATAAAGCGGCGGCGATCATGCCGCATAATCGCGATCGTCTGCCAGCATAACGAGCCGACATCATTGCCGCCGCCGCTTCCTGGCAGACGCACCTTTGGATTATCGTATTCTCCAATCACGGTGCTGTTTAAATTTCCGTATGGATCGATCTGCGCGCCGCCAAGGAATCCATACTCTACAAACCCGCGCTGGGCAGTTTCAACGACATCGCATATACCGGAAGCGGCAATCGCCCGGTGAAAGGTCCTTTGTCCGCCTACTGCAAGCGGCAGTTCTTCGAGAATGGCGCCTGTCCCACCGAATTCAAAGATCGCCACCAGGTTTGGAGCATGCATTTTTTGCGCGAGCGAAGCTGCCAGCATCGGGATACCAGTGCCGATAAACGCGGTTGTGTTGTCATCCATCAAGCGTGAGGCGGTGCAGATCAATAGTTCGCTGGCGTTATACGCTGCTTCGCCACCTGATGGGCTTTGTGGATTACTCATTGACCGCTCCTTCTTTCAACTGCTCCAGTCGCTCATGTCCAATCAGCTCTAGGTACTGCTGATGGTTTTCCATGCTATAGATATACTTCTCAAGGTAAGCTTGGGCTGTCTCCTGCTCCTTCGAAGCATCTACCCAGGCTTTGATTTGCTCTTCGTCTCTCCGGTATTGATAGCACATCTCACCCGGATGCGATCCAAAGGGCGCTTCTACTACCGCATCCACCAAGTAATAAGGTATGATCGTTCGATCTGGCTGGCGTCGGAATACTTCTGTGTCTACAATTTCCTCCGCGCTGATGATAAGGTTTTTTGAAGCCCTCGCTAGTTCGGTTGCGAAGCCGCTGATACCATCGATTTGAGCGTTTCCATGCTTGTCAGCCCGGTGGACGTGGATTATTCCGGTATCCAAAATGAGAGCCGGCAGCAGGCAAATCGGATCACCAGTAAAGGGATCTTCAATTACTTTCGCGGCACTGTATTCGAGCGTGTCGCTGCCTAGCATGGAACGTGCAGGTAAGAAAGGGACGCCTAACGCTGCGGCTTTGAAACGCCAGGCAATTCCCGCATTGCTCCATTCAACGCATTGCTCTACTCGCCCACTCTCCACCTCTCTGCGCAGACAATTTGAGATTCCGTATAGCTCCAGACCGATATAGGTGATATCAATGGCCTTGATAAGACCAGCTGCCAGCAGCATATCAAGTTCAAAGACACCCTGACCAGCAATACGCAGGTCTTTCTTGCCCTGTCGCACAATCTCGTTAACCAGGGACATCGGACAGCGCACGGTACCGTAGAGCTCTGTGCCGATATAGTCTCCATCATGGATATAGCGCGCCACTGCTTCAGCCTCTGACATCCTCTTGTCGATCAGGGCTTTAGTTTTTTTGCGATTCCATTCCCGGAATCCGTTGATGTCCGGAGGTTGGATCAAGACACCGCGGCCGGATTGGATGACTTCCATATTTTCTCCTCCTGCATGAATGATAAATTAGCTTTAACCCTAACACCCGTGTACGGTTTGCGCAAGGATTTGATGTGCTGCTTGACAATATCTTAAACCATACAATAATTTATAGTAGAATGCAACTAACTGGTTGATAATTGAAGCGACATAGATGAGAAAAACTAGTCAGTGATCATCTTTAGAAGGGTAGTGGAGCTAGGTAGATGTTAGCTGCCAAACAGGTAGCAGATTTGCTAACTTTCAGCCGGGTAATCATTGCTTTTGGTTTGGGGATAGTTGGGATTCTTAAAGGTGCTGCAGGATTACCGGAAGCGATTTGTTTGCTGCTCTTGTCTTGGACAACGGATTCGCTTGACGGACCCGTCTCAAGGCGCAGCCGGGTGAAGTATCATTCGTGGGTCGGAGACCACGATCTTGAAGCCGACATCTTAGCCTCGATCGGTTTACTGATCTATCTTCTGAGTTCAGGATACGTAAATAAGTGGGTTGGTGGCGGGTATTTTATTCTCATGGCGGGGGTATATTTCCTATTAGGCAGCCCAAGATCAATGGGTATGCTTTTTCAAGCGCCGATCTATAGTTGGTTCATGTGGGTAGCAGTTCGTGAAATCCCACCGATGGGGATGCTGCTGCTGCTCTGGATCATCCTGGCGGTGCTCATTACCTGGCCGCGCTTCCCAACTAAGGTCGTCCCTGAATTTATCGGGGGTATCCGGGAGCTTTATTCCCGTGGTCACAATTAGGGTTTTGAAAATTGGCGTGGGTAAAGATTGTTGGGTTTATTGTTGTGCATTGAGCTGAACCAACAATATGTCATCGGTTGCTTGGGGATGGCGGTACTACTCTCTGGACCATGAATGTCCCAACCCCTGCGATGATTATCCCCGCTACCTGAAACCATGCCAATGCTTCCCCGAGAAAAAGCCAAGCAAGGAAAGCGATTTGAAATAGCATTGTGTTGTTAATCATGCTGGATTCCATTGCGCTCAAAAATCGTAGACTCCAATTCCATAGTGTAAATGCAAGCGCACTGTTCACGACTGCGAGCCACAAGATGATGATCCAGGATTTCGTGCTTAGAACTACCCATCCCTGGTATATGATGCCACCGAAGAGTAATAACACAGCCCCGACCCCCATGCTGATAGTTGTCACCAATATTGGGCTCAAGTTTTTCTCTCGGTTGACTTTCCGCCCTAAAATTGACGATACAGCATTTGCGACCACAGCAGTTGCCGCTATTATCCAACCGATGGTTTCACCTTGGAAAGCCGAAGACTTGGCAAAATACAAGCCGATGCCGATCAGGAATAAACACATCCCTACCCACTGTCCGCCGGTGGGTATTTCATTTAAGAATGCTATCCCGAGGAATACAACGATGATCGAAGTGAAGCTGAGTAAGAGGCTGAAAGTCGTCGCCGGCAGATACTTTAAGCTCCCAAACTGGGCTCCTTGTGTTAGGGCATAGAAGGTGACACCCAAACCGATTAACAGCAGCCAAGTTTTTGGCGTTATATGCTTAATCTCATTTATCTGATTTGGGCGGATCGAGAAAGGCAGTAGGACCAGGAATGCGATGAAATAGCGCAGCCCAGCAAAAGTAACGGGGGGGATCTCTTCCAATCCGAATTTAATTAGGACCCACGAGGTTGACCAAAGAAACGTGACAAACAATGCCAGCAGTATGGCTTGATAGTGTTTAGAAATATTAGTCGGCATTGCAAATTGATTTCAACGATTTCGATTGAACCGATAACCATTATGAGTACCGAATCCACAACTGGCTTTATTCCTGATGATCTACTGCAAGTGCTTCCTTAGTGGGATGGGTATTACGTGATATGCACTGCGTTCAGGAAATCAGCTAACAATCCATACGCAGTCGTGTGTGGACCTGGATTGGTTTCGATGATCGACAAGTTGCCCAACACATCGGTTTCAAACTGGATAATGCTCGTCGTTCCCTCGATACGATAAAATGCGGACTCTTGGTCGACCATTTCAGGTACGACCTGACCGGTAATCTGGTTGCCAACGCGTTGTGCAGAGCAAACTAGCTTCCAGCGCTTATTTTGTTGTGCTGCAGTGCGGATCATTTCAGGTGAAACACCCCGAATACCCTCCCGCTTGACATCAGCTGGGTTTATAGCTGCTCCCATAAGTACTGTCGCGAGAGCAGCGACTTTAATTGCGGCGTCCCACCCATCGACATCTCCACTAGGGTCTGTCTCCGCGATACCGATCTTCTGCGCATACCGGACGGCTTCATCGAAGCTCTCACCATTTTCCATGCGGTTCAAGATCAGGTTGGTTGTGGAATTTAATATCCCTCGAAATGAGAGCAAGTAAGCAGCAGGCAGTGCGCTGCGGAAAAGCGAGAAAATTGGGGCGCCATCCATCACAGCCGATTCGAAAAAGAACTTGCGGTTGTGAGCGCTGGCTGTATTTGTGAGCTGCTTATAGCCATGGACGACCGGTCCTTTGTTTGCAGTTGTTACGTGCATCCCTAACTCAAGCGCCCGCTGGATATAACTTATCGCTGGTTCTCCTGATGCATAGTTTACCGGAGTTGTCTCAAAAAGGATGTCTGCTCCTGATTCTTTGATGAAGGAAAGAGAATCGCTTACTTCTGTAGCCGTGTTAAGGCTGTCAATATTCTTTCCCGCCTCAACAAGCTCAAGCGCAGTGTTGCCGTTTATCCCCTGGTGGTTGATAGCCATTCCATGGTGCCCAGTTGCTATGCCAGTGATGCTGGTTTCAATGTCATATTGATTGCGTATATCTGCGGCTTTTTCCCGCAACAGTCGAGTAAGGGCTTTTCCAACGTTACCGAAACCAAGCAGTGCCAAATTATAGTGGGGCATGACTATCCTATTTCATTTTTAGATTGAGATTTTAAACGGGAGGCCAAGGATAAGGTCTGCGGTTTGTCTCCGCATCGATGAAGATCCCCATTTTAATCACTGATTTTGCTCTTTCCGCTAATGCATTGATTTCCTGAACATTTAGATATGGCGATAATTGATCCGCCAAGCTCGAGGGGGGACCCTTTGTCGGGTGTAACTTCTCAGCAAAATTGCTGATATCTTTGAGCAGCTCTTTAGGGATCCGAGTTCCTTCAAAATCCCAGATGACAGTGCGTAGTTTGTCTTCAACATGGAAGCAGATACCATGATCGATAAGCCAGATATGGTTATCCGCATCCACAAGCACATGACTTCCCTTTCTGTCTGCATTATTTACCAAATAATCGAAGAGCACAACTGGGCGCAATCGTTGTTTTTCTTCTTCATTGAAGTTGAAGTAGTGGTATTCGGGGTCGTGCTCCACGAAAAGTTGTAGCGAACCAGCCCCAAAAGGACCATCATCGCGGTAGATTGTTGGGGGGATCAAATCCCAACCAAGTGCTTCACTCACGATATATGCTGCAACTTCTCGTTTTGCTAAGGTAGCACTTGGAAAATCCCAAAGCGGGCGCACCCCTTGTGTTGGTTTATACACAGCCCGCAAGTCTCCTAGTGCATGCTCGGCATTCAATAGAAACGTGTAGTTCGAGCCCCACATAAATTCACCATGCAAGGAAAGTTTTCCTTCTTGCATGGTTGTTATGTATCGTTCCTTATTCTCGCGTAGCATAACTCGAGCGCTGCAGGTGTATTCCCAGACCGGGTTTACTGGGAATGATGGTTTTTTATCGATGATAGCTATTTCTGATGTCCGTTCTTCTTTGGGCAGAAATGTCCTTCCGGTTCTTCTGGTTGGCCACACTGCGGGCATGCTGGACGCCCACGCGAAGCGATTTCAACACCCCAGCGGCAGAGGGCTTGAATCTGCGCTCGACTGCCCCAAAACCGTACGATCTGCCGCTCCTCTGGGTCGGCATCATCGGGAACAAGTTCATGGGCGATAAGGACAACGAGATCGTTTTCCGCTTCATAGCCCAGGCTAATCTCACCTGTTCTGAAAAGGGGATCAACAGGAGGGTGGATATGCATCTTTTCTTCATCATAGTCACTGCTAACGTCCGCCAGATCGGGGTAGCGGCTGTGAATTTCTGCCACGAACTGTTCATAGGCGATTGCTAGAGACTGTATTTGAAATTTCTCGACGATAAGCGTTATGTTGCGATCGTCTTGCCAAGCTTGGATATAAAAGACGCGCTTTCCTGGTGGACCGATTGCATCTGTTGTGATATGTGTGATAGGGCGAAGATCAATCTCGTTGTCTGCCATAATAACTGCTCTCTTTCCAAGCGGTGTGGTTGTGGAATGGTTGTAAAATCCGTGTTCAATTTACCGATTTATGAATGGCGGTTGCGCTTATGATTGCCAATCCCTATCCTTTTTTCAGTAGTCAGCAGAGTGTGTTCTGGTAATGACTGCTGGTTTATATGAAGTAATTTCCCACCGTTATCGTCTATCTGCATTGTGGTAATCGTAGCGGTGGAGATTACTAATCGTTGGAAATTGTCCAAAGGCATTCCCAGGTAATAGGCAACGGTCAATTTAATTGGGTCCGAATGGTAAATACAGGCAATAATGTCTTTTGATTTATGTTGTCGGCGAATTCGTTCAATTTCGGTAACGATCCGCGTTTGGCATTCAGCAAACGACTCGCCATTGGGAAACCGCATTAAAGACGGATGATTTTGCACAGTGGCCCACAGCTTCCGCCGCCGCAAACTTTTTAGGGTTTTACCTTCCCATGTCCCGTAATCTGTTTCAAGCAATCCCGCTCGGATCGTGATTTCAACACCCAAGCTTTTGGCAATTGGTTGTGCAGTTTCCATGGCTCGTTCTAGCGGGCTGCAATATACTGTTATGATGGGTATCGTTTGTAGCGATCTGGCTAGTGCCTCAGCTTGAGCATGCCCACTCTTATTAAGGTGAACATCCGGCAACCTGCCAGCTAGTCGACCGTCCTTTACAAATTCATTTTCGCCGTGCCTGATAAGGAGAAAAGTTGTCATATTGGAATCATCAAATAACGACTTTGAGCGTCCATAGCCTGTTTATTATTTACTATTACATGTCCCTGCGTGAACGAATCTTGTTCATATAGCTTTGTGTTTGCCCTTGATGCCTTTTATTTCATCATCTGAGAGGTCAGGAATTAGTTCCTTTTCCGTAAATCCTAGTGCTTTCTGTTGGGCCCTCCGCCACAGGGTTAATCGATTGGCAACCTCGTCCTCATACCCTTGTGCTGAGGGTTGGAAAAAGTAAGTGCCAAGCAATTTTTTAGGCAGGTATTGTTGAGGTAAAAAATGCTCCGGGCTTTCATGCGGATATTGGTAGCCGGCACCGTGCCCTAAAGCCTTTCCATCCCGGTTTGCGTCTTGGAGATGTTGGGGTATGGATGTTATACCTTCCTGCTCGATAAGTTTAAATGCCTTGAAATACGCGCCTGTGGAATTTGATTTTGGGGCAGTTGCGAGATAAAGTGTAGCTTCCACGATTGGATAGATACCTTCGGGCAATCCGATATAGTCAAATGCTTGCGCAGCGGCAGATGCCACGACTAATCCCATTGGGTCCCCAAGACCGATATCCTCACCTGCTAAGATGATCAAGCGGCGTAGTATGAAGCGTGGGTCCTCTCCGGCATACAGCATTTTAGCAAGCCAGTATAATGCGGCGTCAGGATCTGATCCTCGAACCGATTTAATAAACGCGGATATAGTGTCGTAATGTGCGTCGCCATCTTTATCGTACAGTACTGCTCGTCGTTGGATCGATTCTTGAGCAATATCTAGCGTAATTTCAATCAAGCCATCATGGTTGGGCGGCGAGCTTTCCACAGCCAATTCCAGAGCATTGAGCGCGTTTCTGGCATCTCCTCCAGAAACGCGGATCAGATGTTCGATTGCATCAGCCTCAATTTGGATCTTGAGGCTACCATAGCCTTGCTCTGGGTTCTGCAGTGTTCGTTCAAGGATTAAACGGATTTCATCATCTGCAAGTGGACGCATCTGAAAGATTCGCGACCTTGACACTAAAGCACCGATCACTTCGAAATAAGGATTCTCTGTTGTCGCCCCAATCAAGGTCACCGTTCCATTCTCAACATGGGGCAGCAGGGCATCCTGTTGAGCTCTATTCCATCGGTGCACTTCATCAACAAACAATAAAGTCCTTCGGTTGTACAGCTTTCGTCGTTCTTGAGCTTCTGCGATCACTTTGCGCAGGTCTGGTTTGCCTGCTAGTACTGCTGATAGCGTGGTGAAATGCGATTCTGTGTGGTTGGCAATCACTTTTGCCAGGGTCGTTTTACCGCTTCCCGGCGGTCCCCATAATAATATGGATGAGAACAGTTTATCTGCTTCGATTGCTCGGCGCAGCAATCGGCCTGGACCTATGATCCCTTCTTGACCCACGAATTCATCCAGGGTTTGAGGGCGCATCCGGGCTGCAAGTGGTGCTTCATGCTTCATTTTTTGTTCCAAAGAGTGATCGAATAAGTCCTTCATCCACTAAATTATATCCTTATATTCAAGCCGCTTGCTGAAGGGCTTTCTTTCTATCGTTATTCTTAACTAGCGCTAAGATAATTCTAAAGATCTGGCAATATACTAATATTCGAATAAACTTAGTCCAGAATAATTCCCTGGCGATAAATGAATTCCAAATTCGGCGCGGTTGACTATATTAATGCACCATGTGATGAAATAACTAAAGTGCATATGTGGGAGATGAGATTATCGCCAAGTAGCGTTATTGCACTCTGCTAGGAGGCAGAATAGCGATGTACAATCGATTTCGTACGAATATACCCAAATTGTTAATGATCGGATTGATATTACCAATGTTTGCATTGGCATGCCAAGCGACGATACCGGATCTTAGCCAACAAGCCGTTCTACCAGAGGTGGTTATTGAGCCGATGGCTACAGTAGCTGCTGAGCAGTTAAATACCACTTTAAACTTGCCTGATGATAACCTGCTCGATGATCTGAATTTAGTTGATCTATATTCTGCGGTCAATCCTGCTGTCGTAAACATCACTGTCTTCACCGAGGCAGAGGGTTTTTTACTACCTGAAGGGCAAGGTTCTGGTTTTGTAATTGATGATAAAGGCAATATTGTTACCAACGCGCATGTTGTTCATGGCAGCGAAGAGGTGGAAGTAACGTTCTACGATGGTTCCACTGTCACTGCCGAAGTGCTGGGAGAGGATTTAAATAGTGATCTGGCAGTTGTGAAAGTGGCCAGATTGGTTGAAGGTATTACACCTGTGAAATTGGGTGACATGGAAGATTTGGATGTTGGTCAACCAGTCGTAGCAATCGGCAATCCCTTCGGTTTGGAGGGCACATTGACTCTAGGCATTATCAGCGCATTAGGCCGCACGATACCTGCCCTGACACCATTTTCCATCCCCCAATCGATCCAGACAGATGCCGCCATTAACCCTGGCAATTCTGGTGGTCCATTGTTGAATATGGATGGAGAAGTAATTGGGGTGAACGCCCAAATTGAGACCGATGGATTAAGCCGCAGCAACCTGGGTGTCGGGTTTGCTATCCCAGTAAGTATTGTAAAGATCGTAGTTCCTAAATTGATTGCTGACGGTAAATACGAGTGGGCTTGGGTTGGTGTCCGCGGCGGAAATCTTACGCCGGCATTGATCGAAGCCATGGGATTAGATATCAATAAGGGTGCGTACATCGCCGATGTCCTCTCCGACGGACCAGCCGCAGCCGCTGGATTGGTAGGGGCAGAAGAAGTGGAAACGGTTCGAAAACGTCAGGTAGAAGTTGGCGGTGATGTCATCATTGCGATTGACGGAAATCCAGTCAATACCTTTGATGATCTTCTCATCTATATTGCCTTGGATGCAGTTCCTGGACAGGAAGTTGTGGTTACGGTTTTACGTGATGGTGAAGCGATAGACATTCCCGTCACGCTGGAAGCACGACCTGACTCACCATAAAACCGATCTGTAAATCTGGCATACTCTATTTCAAGAAAAACTAAGCCACCCAAAATTTTGGGTGGCTTTTCTCTTTTTTATGATCCGTTTTTATTTTTTCTGACTCAGTAGTACGGGTAGCTTTGCCAAGGAATCAATCTTGTGATCCGGTTGAATGGATAAGAGATCATCCGGAAAGTTTGCCATATGCACCCGCCTTGTAATCCATACGGTAGCCATCCCCATATTCATTGCCCCAAGGATATCGGCTTCTAAAGTATCTCCCACCATGGCGATCTCACCAGGTAAGAAATTCCAATAATCAAAAACTTTTTGAAAGATTCTCTGGTTCGGTTTTCGGTATCCCTCGGCAGCAGAGGTAAGGATGAAATCGAAATAGGGTCGGAACCCAGCATTGTCTATTAATGTTTGTACATCATCATCGTTTCCAGCATTCGATATCATCCCGATTCGGTAGCCAGTCTCAAACAAGCAGTTCAATGTTGTTATAGCATCATCTTCCACCTGCCATCGTTGCTGACTTACCGCATACATCTCTGCGAGGGGGCGCTTGAGCTCTTCTTTAGTAATCTGACTAAACCCCAAATCAGCCAAGGTATTCTGGAGCACAAAGGCGGTTGTCAATTCGATATGCCGTCGGTTTCGATCTTCAAAGTACGCTTGTATTTGTGAGTGGAATAGGCGGATAAATTTGGCTTTATCGAGATCGAACCCTAAACTGATGAGTGACCTGTATAGTTCGGCATATAACTCCTTGGCTACCTCATCCCACTCTCCATTGAAAAATAGTAAAGTGTTACCGAGGTCGAATATCACTCCTTTGATCTCGGTGGATGCTGTACCCTCAGTGATTGCCATTAGCTATATACTTAGTACCCTCTTTGGGGATCAATGACGTTATAGAGTGGAGTATCGGTTAAGTAGCGACGCAGGTTTTCACTAAATAACTCTAGTGCCCTTTCATCATAATGGCGGGAAACACCTGATATATGGGGGGTGATGATCACATTTGGAAGTTGCCATAGTGGATTATTTGCTGGGAGAGGTTCTTCTAGGAAGACATCCAGTGCCGCACCTGCAATAGTTTTTTCTTGGAGAGCGTGAATTAATGCATTCTGGTCTACGATCCCCCCACGGGAGACATCGATTAAATATGCTGAAGTTTTCATCGACGCAAGCTCACTCGGGCCGATCAAATTCTCTGTCGTTGCATTTTTGGGGACACAGATTATGACAAAATCGCACTCTTTTAACATCGATTTGATTGCTTGCGGAGGATAGAGCCGATGAACATAATTGCCTTCGGGATCACCTGTACCTGACATGGCATAGCCATGATCTTCTGGATGCATTACATCTTTTTTTGTTGCCAGTACGTTTGCATTGAAGGCACTTAGAATCCGGGCGACATGACGCCCAACGCTGCCATATCCCACAATTCCGATTACGCTGTTGCGCATTTCGATAGGGGCAAAATCATTCCAGCGGACTTTGTTTTCAGGCCACAGCGCACGCTCTTGTAACATTCTCAATTCGTTTAGCTGGCGGCTGAAGGCCAAGATCATTAAAAGGACATATTCTGCCATTTGTGGGCTATGCACACCGCTCATTGTGGTTGCTGTAATCCCCACTTTATGGAGGATAGGCTCCTTGATAACATGATCAATCCCAGCCCAGTGGAATTGAATCCAACGCAAACTCGGAGCTTGTTCGGGCTTGGGCAGTATTGTTGACGTATATAAGATTTCAACGTCCTTCCAGGTATTGTCAGGGATCTCTTCAGGCGTTTTCACGACCTTGGTATTAAGCTTTAGGCGTGGTGATATATCTTTCAGCTCACTAATCAGATTTTCTTTGAAGGGCAATGTGAGTAAAATTTCGATTGGCTCAGTCATAGTCTTTACATTGTGCGGTTAATGTTGAGTTATTTTACCAACTTTCCTGGGGTGCTCTGGCTGGATTTTCGATTTCAGTATATTTCTGGGAGAGATCAATCATCCAGATGAATCTCTCCGAGGTAACCTATTTCTGCCAAAATTGCTAAGACTTTCTCGAAACTATTGGGTTGCACTTTGACAACAGTCGGCCCAAGCGGTTCGCCGAGGAATCTTGCTGCGCGCGACCCTCGTAATGCGGCTAAGATCTCTGGTGACCGAACTTTTAATATCAAGGCTTCCTCCAGGTGGGCTTCCGTGCCATATTTTTCCCATCTACCCAGTGCACTTTCCATTTTTGGGGGTATGGTTTGTCCATAGCGCTGCAGCAAGCTGAACAGGTGGGAAATCTTCAGTCCTTGCTCTCTTGCTCTTTCAAGTGAATTTGGGCTGATGTGGTAGAAATAAGTGCCATCTTGTTCTCCATCCCAGACGCTGAAACGGGCGATTTGATAGCGAGCCAACCTGGACATGTGATGATGGATATGGATATGTGCATCTGATGTTATAACTGCTTTTCCTTCTTTTCCTTTTTGGGTCACGAAGGGTTCGTTATTCAGCAAACTCGTGCTCCAAACGCTTAGCCGGAATGCAGTCGCATTTCCATCAAGACTTGATGAGCCCAGATCGATTAATCCCAACCAATGCATCGGACCGAGGATGAGATATTGGATTAGTTGACCTTCAACTGTATCCCAATTTTCATATCCCCGCAAGAAATCCCCAGTTTCTTCATCCCGGATATACCAGGAATCATAATCTCCAGCTGGGCGTTGAAAGTCTGGTTGTTGTTCTTTTATCCCCTGGATGAATGTAGGCAAGTGCCACCACGCGTTTTGTGGCAGTGCTAAGATCCGCTCAAGCACCATCATTCTGCTGGAGCTTGGCTTATTCTGCCATTCTCCTTCGAATACCAGACCTGGGATCATTCTTAAGTCATTGAAAACT
>JBFENN010000042.1:0-21807 GCA_041551115.1 Anaerolineales bacterium | reverse complement strand
TCCCCAATATATACCTGCCAGGTGAATTTGGACCAAGAGTCCGGCGATTGCATCCAATAAATACTTTCTATAATCCATCAAATGCTTTTGAACAAAAAGGGTTCGGAAGGGAATGGATCGCTCGAGATAGCGGGTGACCAATATACTGGACGATTCTTTATCCAGGGTTGGGATGATATAGCCGATGGGTGTAACTGCTGGTAGACGAGCTTTCTTTATCTTGGTCAGCAATTGGTATTCAGTCTTGGCGGACCTCTCGGGTAATTGTTTTAAGGCGAATATTTCCCCATCGAAATTTAGAAATAACACCAGGTGACGAGAGACACCTGTCGTAACAGTAACTAGCCTCTTACAATTTTCGGAGTCCCAATCTGAAAATGGAACTTCCCATGGGAGATCACGAAAATCCGAATACCCTGCTTTGATGTACGTGTTTTCAGCCCATAAATGATTTTGATTGCTCATCAGATAGTTATTTTATGATCGTTGTTGCAATCCTAATCCGTTGAAGCAAGCGTTCTGGATTGTTCAACATAGGAAAGACTTTGGTGCCTGAAGTACGTATTATAGAGCTCTGCATAGTGTCCCTGCGCTGATAGTAGGGATTCGTGATCGCCTTGTTCTGTGATCTCTCCTTGGTCAATTACAATAATACGATTGGCTGCTTTTACAGTAGATAGTCGGTGAGCGATAAGGATACTAGTAGATTTTGAGAGAATCAGATCTAGGGCTTGTTGGATCTGCCACTCTGTAAACGGGTCGATACTTGCGGTGGCTTCATCTAAGATAAAGATCGAAGGATTCTGGACCAATACTCGCATCAATGCCACCAATTGACGCTGCCCCATGGATAATCGCCCGCCTCTTTCTCCAACTTCAGTGTCGAGACCATTTGGTAAAGTGTTCAGCCATTCGCCATCTCCAATCCTGGTAGCTAGATCCAACAATTCACTTGTTTTTATTTCGTCAGGACAGCCATAGCTGATATTGTCATTCACGGTACCACTAAACAGGAAAGGTGATTGAGAAACGATCCCCAGCTGAGTACGGTATGTTTTCAAATCAAAATTGCGAATATCCATGCCATCGATGAAGATTTGCCCACCCTGATATTCATAAAACCGGGCGATTAGTTTTGCTATTGAAGATTTTCCTGCTCCGGTGTGACCCACCAAAGCGATACTTTCACCCGGCTTAATATGAAGCGAAAATTTTGTCAGCACTGGTTCGTTATCAGAATACATGAAATCTACGCTATCGAAAACAATCTCACCTTGCAGACGTCGTGGAATGAGATTCTCATGCTGATTTACCTGAGATTCGGCATCGATGAGAGCAAATACCCTTTCTGCTGCCGACAGCCCAGTTTGAATTTGAGCCCAAAATGATGATAGATTCAGTACGGGGAAAAAGAAACGTTCGAGAGCTTGCAGAAAAAGGAACCATGCACCCGCTGTGATAGCTCCTTGCACGACAGTAAGTGCACCTACGTAAACAAGGATGGCGGTCCCGATACCTCCTAATGCATTCAATGTCGGGAAGACTAACGAAAGGACGAAACCCCGTTGGACATTGACCTGATAGGATGTCTTATTTGCTTTGTCGAATTCTTTAAATATAGTCATTTCCTGACGGAAGTTTTTAGCGATGACGATTCCACTCACGGTTTCTTTGATTGTGGCATTAACATTCGCCATTGCTTGCATCCCGCGCCGGGTAACTATTCGGGCTAACCGTCGAAAGCCTACGGCTGTAATCAAGAGAATGGGTAGAAACCCAAATACCACCAGGGAAAGACGCCAATCGATATAGATCAGGACGAGCGCAAGGATAAATGCCTGGATGAATTGTGAAGCTAGATCAGTGACCAAGGTGGCAACTTGTCCAAAATCTTGGGTATCGGAAGTAATCCGTGAGACAACCCGCCCCGACGAATATTCATCGTAGAAAGAGAGATCATGACTTACCGAAGCCCTGAAAGCATCATTGCGAAGAGCCAATACCGTATCACCAACAATCCGGACAGTAAGCCGTCGACGGACCCAGTTTGCTCCCCAAACAAGCGTTCCGCTTATCAAAACAGCCGCTGGAATGATGAGAATCACCAGTCTAGAGGTCGTCAAGGCGTTGAAGATGTCAATACTTCTGGAAACAATGATTATGGTAGCGGAGTTGGAGAGTGAAATGACCAGCAATAAAAAGACAACCTGCCATAGTTTTTTCTGGTAGGGAATGAAATAGGTTGCCATACGTTCAGTTAGTTCCCTGTCCGTATACTTCCTATCATAGCTTTCAGTATCCAAGCCTGAAAAAAAACTCATTTGCTAAACTCAATGATGCCTGATAAGTAATGGATCAATTTATGATTCTGTCATTCACTGAATATCCGGCGGTATGCGTCTGATTCCTTCATTAGTTTCTCGTGGTTGCCTTGAGCGACAAGTCTCCCTTTCCTAAGGACAAGAATTAGATCAGCCCAACGTATTTGGGATAATCGGTGTGTGATTATGAAAGTTGTACGCCCTTTGGCAGCCGCATAGATGGCACGCTGGATTTTGTCTTCGGTCGCGCTATCGATCGCGCTGGTAGAATCATCCAAAATTAAGATTTTTGGATCGGTTTCAAATGCTCTGGCTAATGCCAATCGCTGTCGTTGACCTCCTGAGAGAGTTACTCCACGTTCACCTAGTACAGTGTCATATCCATCCGTGAAAGATAGGATAAACTCATCTGCTTGAGCTGCTTTAGCTGCGGCAATGATTTGCTCTTCAGTTGCGTGCGGTGTCCCGAAGGCTATGTTTTCGCCAATTGTTTTTGAAAACAGGAATATATCTTGTTCGATAATCGATATGTTTCGTCTTAGCGTATCCAGATTCCAATCTCTGACATCGATACCATCGAGCAGTACTTGGCCATTGGTGACATCATATGTCCGGTTAATGAGTTTTGCGAGAGAGGTCTTTCCAGCGCCCGTTTGACCGACAATTGCCACCGTTTGTCCAGGTTGGACTTTGAAAGAAATCCCAACAAGAGCAGGCTCATTATTACCATAAGCAAAAGAGACATCACGGAATTCAATTTCGCCTTTCATTTCGCCGGTGTAACCACCGATATTTTGATCTAATTTTGTCTCTAAATTGATTAGTTCAATTATTCGTCTTGCACTCGCTATACCAACCGACACCTGTGAATATGAGAAAAGGGATACGAAAGTTGGAAATCCAAATAACTGGAGCAGTCCAAAATATGCGACAACATCTCCAATGACTAACAATCCTTGCTGATAAAGTATCAGCGACATGAGCAATCCGAGTGCTTGGACAATCCCGAGCAGAAGCAGTGGGACAAATCGAGCTTCAACATCACCTTGGTCTACGTATGCATTTCGGAAGTCACGAGCGTTTTGATCGAAACGCTCTACTTCGACATCCTCCTGAGCCATTCCTTTTACGATCTCCATGCCATCAATCGACTCAGCAAGTCTAGAGTTCATCTGTCCAAATGAACTTCTCACAAGGGTAGTGATCGGATTAAGCTCTAATAGATATTGCCAGATCGATATGCTATAACCGATGATGAAGATCAGCGGGGGTATGATTAACAACATGTTGTATCTGGGGGCGATGATCAACGGGAGGATCATGAAATTTGCCGAACCAATAACCAGATTTAGACCCGGACTGAACATTAGATTGATCTCACGCACGTCATTTGTCGCGCGGGCCATTGTTTCCCCCACAGATTGTAAATTGTGGAAGGTCATACTCTTCCCTAACAGACTGACATAGAGCTCATCTCGAATATCGCGTTCCAACCTCTGCCCAACTAATTCTGCACCAAAATTTCGCCCGAACTGCAGTACTCCGCGGACGATTTGCGTAACGACGATAATCATTACGATCAATCCAATGGCAGATAAATCCGGTGGGGAAGCTAGGATTGCATCAAACGCTTGACCTATATATACTGGGACAACCGAGGCCAATGCTGCATTCCCAAATGCACCAATGAGCATAAGGATCAACAGATACCAATAGCGTATTGCATGTCGAGTTAACCAGCGTACTGGACCCCTGGAATCACTTTTATACCTGTGGGGGATGCTGAATTCAGCGAGGATTGATGTGGAGTTCATTTTATCTAAATCTATTCGATTTCATCAGGGAAAGGCAGCATAGCAGCGATTTTATACGGTCCAAACTTCGATAAATCCTCGTCGGTTGTATTTTGCTTTCTCCCGCTCGATGGTGATATTTCGTATAGTTTGCCTTGGTTATCGAGAATTGTTATCTCTGAATCCTCTTGCTCAGCACTCACTCGAAGCTGCTCTGAATAGAAACTGAAATTGTCTATTTCAGCGGGGTAGTACTTGAAGATTTGCTTATATGCTTGAAAGAATGCCTGACAATAAGCAGCAGATACATATTCTAGGTTACTGATTACCCAGCAAAGTTCTTGATATTCTACATAATATGATATGCCTTGAAATATGCCGTTATGATCCATGTAAGGAAAGAATGGAAATGCACGGCATGCAATCGATCGGAATGCTCGCTGACATGATTTATGGCCTAAACATTCCATGAGCACTTGTCCAGTTGGTACTTGCTGTTCTAATTCTTCAGCCTCTATTGCTGCCTCTGGTTGCCATAAATGCCAAAGGTCTGTAATGCTCTTGAGATAATGCCACTCGGATAAATACCCTGAAGGTACGATATGGCGTGTGTCACAACAAAAAGGTACCAGTCCTTCATTGTACGGTGCGCACTTTTTACCGCAATCGAGATTACCTATTGGAACATCAAATTCTTCATAGAGGGATTCAAACCTAATCTGGGGATTTCCAGGCATTTGAGTAGGATACCACAAAATCCTTGCTGGAGTGCGTGAGTGGCACATCTATGAAAATGATTGTGAAAATTCGATCGATTATAATGATCGAAGATAAATCAACACTTCCCACCGACCAATATAGGAGCTGCAAATGAAATCAGAGTTTATATGGATGGATGGTCAGATGGTCCCGTATGATCAGGCAACAGTTCATTTCATTAATCCCACATTGCATTATGGACTTGGTGTATTTGAAGGAATCCGGTGCTACAAAACACCCAAAGGCGCAGGTGTATTTCGCTTACGAGAACATATGGAACGTTTTATTGAGTCGATACACATCCTTGGTATTATAGACATCCCCTATTCGGTGGAACAGTTGATCTCTGCAACCCTTGATACGATTCGTAAGAACGGATTCGACGAATGTTATATCCGCCCGTTGATGTACTTGGATGGACCGTTAGGTTTAGATATGGATAAATCACGGGTGAGAATTGGTATCGCCTCTTGGGAGTGGGGTCCATACCTGGGTGAGGAAGCGGTAAGATCCGGTATCCATATGATGGTTTCATCCTTTACGCGGTTGCACCCGAATATCAATATGACTAAATCAAAAGTATCGGGGAACTATGTAAATTCAATGCTCGTGAAAACGTTAGCGCTGAGATCTGGTTATGATGAAGCGGTTATTATGGACCCACAAGGATATGTTGCTGAGTGCACGGGAGAGAATTTGTTCATGGTGCGTAAAGACGTAATTTACACTCCGCCATTAGCCTTGGTCCTAGAAGGGATCACACGTGACGCAATCATAATTCTTGCAAAAGAGCTTGGATATGATGTTATCGAAAAACAGATTACCCGTGACCAGCTTTACATTGCTGATGAGATATTCATCACTGGGACTGCAGCAGAAGTTGTTGGAGTTCGTCGTTTAGATTATCGGGAGATTGGAAACGGGAAGTTAGGTCCGGTGACTATCAAGATTATTGAGGCCTACCAAGATGCTATCCATGGTAACAGCCCACATTCTGATGAATGGTTCGAATATGTTTATGTGTAGAGATCTTCCTTTCATGAGAAATAATCGTTTCGTAATGTGCAATCAACTTGTAACCTTTTTATGTTTCTACGCATCTTAATGATGTAATATTAGTTGAGAATCCGGTTTCACTGTAAGCCAACAAATTGTATCTATGCATTTCGGAACATACAACCTAGCAAGTAATTGCATAGGAATTCTACTAAACCAAAAGTGGGATATTAACTAATTGAATTGAGGAATAAGCAAAAATGGATTTTAATTTAACAGAGATGTCGGTGAATAAATCAACTGGTACTGAGCACATAAATATGCTAATCATTGGCTCTGGTCCGGCTGGATTATCAGCAGCTTTATATGCTGCTAGAGCAAATCTAAAACCTGTTTTATTAACTGGTATGGAACTAGGCGGTCAGGTTTCCTTGACTCATATTGTCGAAAATTATCCCGGATTTCCTGAGGGAATTGGTGGCAGCGAGTTGGTAGAACTATTCCAAAAACAGGCCGAACGTTTTGGTGCAAGTGTAGAATTTGATACAGCAATAGAAGTCGATCTTTCTAAACACCCATTCAGAGTTGTAACCTATAACACCGAATATATTGCAGATGCACTGATTATATCCACTGGAGCCACTCCAAGACATCTTGGAATAAATGGTGAAACTGAGTTGACCGGCCGCGGAGTTTCTTACTGTGCAACATGTGATGGTTGGTTTTTTAAAGAGAAAGATGTGGTTGTTGTCGGTGGTGGTGACAGTGCGGTAGAAGAAGCCCTGTTCTTGACCCGGTATGCCGCCTCGGTAACAATAATTCACCGCAGAGATGAGCTACGAGCAGGGGCAATACTTCAGAAAAGAGCAGCATCTAACCCTAAGATTAAGTTTGTTTGGGATACTATCTTGACTGAAATCATAGGTGAGGAAGCTGTGTCGAGTGTTGAGATGAAGAATGTGAAGACGGGTGAGATATCCAAACTAGCAACAGATGGTGTGTTCATTTTTATCGGCCATCTGCCTAACAACGATCTATTCAAGGATCAGCTAGAGATGGATGATTTGGGTTATTTAGTGGTTGATGCTCATATGCAAACCAATGTTCCCGGTGTCTACGCCGCTGGTGAGATCGCCGATCCTATCTTTAGGCAAGTAATTACATCCGCAGGTATGGGAGCTGCGGCAAGTATGCAAGCCATCCACTTCATTGAGGCGTTAGAGGATGCGTCGCCGGAAGTTGAAGCACTTGCTTAATGGGTACCGAAATTTACAACTAGTATACAGGGAAATACTTATACGAATGTAGGATTTTGGATTTATTCAGAATTTGGTTTTCTTATATCAATCAGTCATTGAAAATTAGGAGATAGCATAAATGAATAAGGTCTCAATTATTGGCGCAGGAATGACCGGTTCGACTACCGCGCATTGGCTTGCTGAACGTGAATTAGCTGATATCGTTCTGGTTGATGTAGTAGATGGAATGCCCCAAGGGAAAGCTTTGGACCTTCAGGAATCATTACCTGTAATCGGCAAGGATGTGCAGATTGTTGGCAGCAACAGTTATTCCGAGACTTCGGACTCTGATATCGTAGTTATTACAGCTGGATTACCTCGTAAACCAGGCATGAGTCGTGACGATTTGCTGTCAGCAAATGCAGAGATTGTTCGTGCTGCAGCACGATCCGCGATTAATGAATCACCGGATGCAATCTTCATCATACTCACGAACCCCCTTGATGTGATGGCGTACCTAACGTTAAAAGTTACCGGTATTTCTACAGAACGAGTCGTAGGTCAGGCAGGCATCCTTGATTCAGCCCGCATGCGCGCATTTGTTGCTATGGAGTTGGGCGTAAGTGTAGAGAATGTTCACTGTTATGTACTTGGCGGACATGGAGATGATATGGTACCTTTAACCCGACATTCTAATGTGGCGGGCATACCATTAGAGGAAGTGCTATCTCCCCAAAAATTAGACGCGATTGTAGGGCGTACCCGCAAGGGCGGTGGTGAGATTGTTAGTTTACTCAAGACTGGTAGTGCATTTTACGCACCATCAATCGCAATCACCCAAATGGTTGAAGCAATCTTGAAAGATAAGCATTTGATTGTCCCAGCAGCAGCTTACTTGAGCGGGGAGTATGGTTTAAAGGATATTTTCTTTGGAGTACCAGTTCAGTTAGGACGATCTGGTGTTGAAAAGATCTTTGAGTACGAACTCACAGATTTCGAAAGAGCTGCACTTAATAAATCCGCTAGCGGCGTAAAAGATCAAATTGCTAAATTAAATCTATAAAAGGATACGTGTGATGGAATTACAGACCAAGTTGGAGAGCATAATCCCTGCATATCGTGATCGTGTTAGAGTTCTTGTGAAAGAAAGAGGAACTGTAAAAGTTGATGAGGTAACCATCGCCCAAGTGTATGGGGGGATGAGGGGAATTAAATCCTTAGTAACCGATATCTCGTTTGTTGATCCAGATGAGGGCATCCGGTTTCGAGGCTATACAATACCTGAAACTCTTGCTATGTTGCCAAAACCACCTAACTCTGAGGTCCCGTATGTTGGGGGATTGTATTATCTGTTTTTAGTTGGTGAAGTACCTTCAGAGAATGATGCTTTAGCAGTCGAAAAAGAGTGGCAGGCACGTTCTCATGTACCGGATTATGTGTTTAATGTTCTGCGATCTATGCCGGTCGGATCGCACCCGATGATGTTATTCTCGCAGGCGATATTAGCACTCCAGCACGAATCCCTCTTCGCAAAGCGTTACCAGGAAGGAATGACAAAGGATGAGTATTGGATTCCGATGCTTGAGGACAGCTTGAATCTCACCGCTAAGCTTCCCACTATTGCCGCATTTATTTATAGTTTGAAATACAAGGATAGTACCTTCAAAGCACCCAATCCAGATTTAGATTGGGGAGCGAATTTTGCCAACATGATGGGTGTTGACACCCAGGATTATCGTGATTTATCCAGGTTATACTTCTTGCTGCACTCCGACCACGAAAGTGGAAATGCAAGTGCTCATACTACACATCTTGCTGCTTCGACGCTTTCGGACATTTATTATGCCTATTCAGCAGGGATCAACAGCCTCGCAGGACCATTGCATGGTCTGGCAAACCAAGAGTGTTTGCGTTGGTTGATTGGTGTCAGAGATAGTTTTGGCGGCATACCGGACAGGGAACAAGTTAGGCAATATGCATGGGAGACACTAAATAACGGGCAGGTTATTCCCGGGTATGGACATGCTGTTTTGCGTAAGCCCGATCCACGTTTCACTGCCCAATTCGAATACGCAATGAAACATTTGCCAGACGATGAGTTGTTCCAGATCGCGAGATTAGTAAATGAGGTTGTTCCAGATGTACTCTTGGAGCAGGGCAAGGCCAAGAACCCTTGGCCGAATGTTGATGCTATCAGTGGTACCTTGCAGCAGCATTATGGCGTGAGGGAGTTTGACTTCTATACTGTCATGTTTGGTGTTGGAAGGGCATTAGGCGTCACAAGTAACGCTGTTTGGGCACGCGCCCTAGGTCAACCATTAGAGCGACCCAAATCTTTGACAACCGCAATGCTGGAAGAATGCTGTAATTAACAATCTAACCAACATTAATAATAATCCCTACGTTGCTCATACGCAATGTGGGGATATTTCTTTAAGTTTATCTGGTTGTCTAATTATGGGGCTGGTGTTTGAATAGTACTTGTTCCAGTTATCGTAAAAACGCGTCGGTCACTTTCAGCACCTGCTGATTCCCAGATGGCATTACCATCATCATCAGTTCCAGTTTGGCGAATGGAAACAACCCACCAGCGCATGACATGAGGAATCTCCGTTGTAGGGCGGAAAGAATCTGGCAAGATAAATTTTGTATCGGTCACATAATCAACCATGCGGCGATCCTGCCCCTCAGTTACATCTACGATGGTTACTGCATAGGCCTCATTTGTGCGTAGAGCGCCAACAGAAGCCCACTGAAGCGTGATAGTTTCGTCGGAGAGGAAGAAGGGTGCTCCGTCTGCGGGAAGCAATAAATTCGGTGCACCGTAGGGAGGTGGAGGAGTTGGTGTAGGGGATGGACCAGGTGTAGCCGCACGCTCACATAATGGGATGACGATCATTTGCCCGGAACGGACAGTGTCATTGACTAAACCATTATACGTTTTAAGAACTGTAATAGGTACTGCGTAATTCGCTGAGATATTGGACAGTGTGTCATTCTCTTGAACTGTGTAATCAATTTTTTGACATGCAGCATCTGTTGCATCAGCAGCACTGAGCGTCGCTGTTGGAAGTGGTGTGTTTGTGGGTGTGGGATGGGGTATCCGTAAATCTTGCCCAACAATCAATGTATCACAAGCTGCGGGCAGTGTATTCTCCAACACGATACTTTGAATTGATACACCGAATGCAAAGGCTATAGAAGAGCATGTATCACCAGATGAGACCTTGTACGTCAATGGAGTTGGGGTCGGTAGTTGAGTGTTTGTTGGGGTCGGCGTCATGGGTGTGGGTGTAATCGTGGTGGTCGCCGTGTTTGTCAATGTGGGAGTGATGGTTGGCTCAACTGCTTGCCCTGTCTGCTGGAGTGCGAAGTACACTAGAACTGCTCCAATGAAGAGGAATAAAGCTAAGAGGACAATTGCCACTGGCAGGCTTAAGGTTATCGCCGGCATCCGACTGCCCCTGACATTCGATGGCCTTTTACCATCAGCAGCTTGTGTCGAGAAGGAATTGCCGCATACAAGGCAGCGTTCAGCGTCTTCACTGACTCGTGTACCGCAAACTGGGCATACTTTTACTGGTTTTGATGGAGATTCTGAAGTCATTTTACAGTTTTTTGTTTGTAATTTGGTTCTTATTACCCAGTATTAACTTGGCGGATTATACCAGCCTTTATTAAGTCCTGAATAGTAGTTGTCTAGACCAATCACACCAGCTCAAAGTAGTACTGCTGGTATACTCGCCCAATATGGAATATAGTCTATATTTTCATATCCCTTTCTGCAGTCACCGCTGCGCGTATTGTGATTTTACAACTTACGCCGGATTAAACCATCTCATCCCAAACTACACCCGGGCTGTTTGCACCGAGTTGCACCTGCTAGCAGGTCAATTACCTCATCATCTATGTGTTGGGAGTATATATTTTGGTGGGGGCACGCCATCGTTATTACCCATAAGGGCTTTTGAGCGGATAATACGCTGCATCCATGATCATTTTGAATTCAACAATAATATCGAAGTTTCATTAGAAGCGAATCCTGGTAGCCTATCACTCCAATATTTGGCCGAGTTAAAGCAGTTGGGATTCAACCGTCTTAGTTTAGGTATGCAATCGTACCATCCGGCGGAATTAAAATTCTTAGAACGCCGGCATTCATTTACGGATGTAATAAAAGCAGTTGAGTGGGCTCATGAAGTTCAATTCAATAATTGCAGTTTGGATTTAATCTTTGGCTTACCTGGTCAATCCCTGGACAACTGGATGCAAACTGTTCAACAAGCTGTAAACCTGTCTCCTACCCATTTGTCTATCTATGGATTGAGTATAGAAGAAGGTACTCCTTTAAAGGGTTGGATTGATGAAGGGAAAGTATTCCAACCCGACGATGATGCCGCTGCAGAAATGTATGATTGGGTGAAAGGTTATTTAGCACAAGAAGGTTATTTCCATTATGAAATATCAAACTGGGCAAAAAAAACGGAAGGGTCGGAACCCTTCATATGTCGGCATAATTTGCAGTATTGGCGCAATTTACCATATTTTGGTATCGGTGCCGGGGCCCATGGATATGCCTTCGGCACACGTGTTGATAACTATAATCATCCTCAGAAATATATATCTTCATTAACCGATAACAGCGTAGATAATTTGAAGAACCTGCCGAGCCAATTATCTACCTACCCATCGCTGCCCTGCACAAACGAAGCAACTTTAATCAACCTACAAACAGAGATGGGCGAAACCATGATGTTAAAATTACGATTACTGGAAGAAGGGATTACTTTGGGGGAGTTTTCGGAACGTTTTAATATGGATATGAATATATTATATAGTGCGCAGATTCAAAAATTAATCGATTTGGGTTTGATAGAATGGCGGGGAAGGGATTTCGATCGGTTATGTATTAGTGAACACGGGATTTTATTGGGGAATCAAGTGTTTCTCGAGTTCATATAATCTCAATCGATCAGGATTGCCGATCGAGAAGATTTCCAACAAGCTCGCGTAGTATATTTCCGGCAGGAGCAGATGGTTTTGCCTTATCCAGGGCTTCAATAGCCTCCTTGTGTAATTTAACCGCTTCAGATTGGGCATAAGATTTGGCACCTTCTGACTCGAGAATGGCAATCATGTAATCTACTTCATCCTCAGTAATAGCACCTTCCTGCCAACGTGTAGCGAACTCACCTTCATTACTCAATGCGTAGAGGATTGGTAATGATTTCTTTCCGCTTAACAAGTCACTTTCAATAGATTTACCGGTCAGTGCTGCATCTCCCCATATGCCAAGGATATCATCTCGAACCTGGAAGGCAAGTCCAAGTTTATATCCAAAGATGCGATACTGTTCCTGGATTGTCGGATCTGATTCTGCAATGACTGCCCCGATTTCAGTGCAAGCACTGAGTAGCGCGGCAGTTTTACCTGCAACCATAGGCCAGTAATCATCAATATTAATCTCACGAGTTTCTTCATATGCGATGTCCAGGTATTGACCCTTGGTAAGGTCTAGGCATGTTTGCTGGAGCAATCTTGCCGAATGGAGAACAATATTTGGGGGCACATTACGCGCCAAGTCCAATACCGATAGATGTGCAATAGTGAACATTGCGTCACCTGTGTTGATCGCTTGTGGTATTCCCCATTTGGCCCAAATAGTAGGTCGTCCGCGTCTTAGGGGGCTGTTATCTTCGATATCGTCATGGATCAGAGAAAAATTGTGGATTAATTCAACCGCGCTAGCCGCTGGTAAGGCAGTTTCCCACTTCCCTTCTGCGGCTACACAAGAAAGAAGTAGCAACAATGGCCGGATCCTTTTTCCACCATCTTTTTGAGCAGTACTTTCTCCAACCCAGCCGAGGTGATATTCCATCATTGCGCGCAAATCAAGATAGCGTTGATCACCAATATGCGCGAGCGTCTTTCTTAAATGATTTTCAACTGCTGATAGTAATCTGATTTCGAGTGGGTCGGAAGAAATCATTAATAGAAATCCTGTTTTTAGTTGATTAGTTCAGCTCTTCTTTAGCGTACTTGGAGTCAGGGTGTCTTTATCAAATTCAAATTTTGAATAGATCCGATATCTTTCACCCCCAAGGCAAACATTGCTACTTGAATTTCATGCGTAATTTCGCTTATCGTTAGGAGCGTTTCTTCCACTGAAATTGATGCTGCTTTGAGGAACGGTGAAGCCATACCACCGATGTTGGCTCCTAGAGCAATGCACTTTACAATCTCAACGCCTGTACGAACGCCACCAGAGGCAATTAATGGAACTTCTTCATCGATAGTACGTACATTGAGTATCGATTGGCTTGTGGGTATACCCCAATCCCGGAATGCCGCAGCTAGTCTGGCTTGGCTGGGGGATTTTGCTCGATACATTTCCACTTGCGACCAGGATGTCCCCCCAGCACCTGCGACATCAATCGCAGCTATTCCAGCATCTCGCAAAGACCTAGCTGCCTGTTCAGATATCCCCCATCCGACCTCTTTAGCAATTACTGGTATTCCTACATGACTGCAAACATGCTCAATCTTCTCGATTAGACTAGAAAAATTTGTGTCTCCTTCCGGTTGAACAGCTTCTTGGAGTGCGTTCAGATGGAGGATTAATCCATCTGCACCTATCATTTCAACGGCGCGTTTACATTCATCTACACCATAGCCATAATTTAGCTGAATTGCCCCCAGGTTGGCGAATAACAAGATGTCAGGAGCGAATTTCCGGATCTGGAAGGTTCGCTCCAAGGACGAGTTCTCCAAGGCTGCTCTTTGAGATCCCACTCCCATGGCTATTCCTGATTCCTGCGCAGCAACAGCCAACCTGTGGTTTAGCTGTTTGGCTTCATGACTGCCCCCTGTCATCGAAGAGATCAGTATAGGAGCCTGAAGGCTTTTTCCTAGGAATTTTGTTTTAAGATTAACTTGACTGAGATTTAGTTCGGGAAGCGCCTGGTGCTCGAAACGATACTGCTCTAATCCTGAGCTAATAGAAGAACTGACATCTTCATCGAGATTAATTCTGATATGTTCAGTTTTCCGTGAGCTGGTTTGCGTAACTTTTGCCATGATGCGGTGTTCCTGTGAAGTAGAATTATATTACCAGTCTGGCCTAGCTATGTCAACGAAATACCATTGAACAACTGGCTTAGTCAGCAGCTAGGACAAGTTGTTCAAAATAGCGTTCGGAAGTATACTTGACAGATAAGTGAGCCGAGTTAAAATAAGGTCGAATTAATAAGATAAGGAGGATTTAAATGTCTGATACCTTCACTGAGGTCAAAGAAATCGTTGTCGACTTATTAGGTGTTGATGATTCGAAGGTAACCCTGGATGCACGCTTCCGCGAGGACCTTGAGGCGGATTCGCTAGATCTTGTTGAATTAATTATGGCTTTTGAGGACAAGTTTGGGGGTGAGATTTCCGACGAGGACGCTCAAAAAATAACAACCGTTGGTGAAGTTGTGAAGTATATCGACGAGAAGATGAATCCATGAAGTGAAGTTGGAAGAAAATTCTTCTTGCTATGTTTGAGTTCTAACGGATAATAATTTCTTTGTAGAAAAAAATAAAAGGCTAGGTATGACACCTAGCCTTTTATTTTTTGCGTAATGAATTATTCATGATTAGCAATCGTCAGAGGTGCAATATTATTCCAGTAATGTAGGCAGTTCTTCCGGATGCTTCGCAATCTTTACACCGACGGCTTTCAAGGCAGCAATTTTATCTTCTGCTAATCCCGAACCACCTTCAACGATTGCTCCAGCATGCCCCATCCGCTTACCAGGCGGTGCACTCTGACCGGCAATAAAACCTACCACAGGTTTGGTCATATTTTTGGAAATATAGTCGGCTGCTTTTTCTTCATCTGATCCACCAATTTCTCCAATCAACATCACTTGATCGGTTTGGTGATCTTCTTCAAACATTCTTAAACAATCTATGAAATCCGTACCATTAATAGGATCTCCTCCTATACCTACACAGGTGCTAACTCCTCGCCCAACGAGCTTGAGAGCATAAAGGACCTCATAGGTTAGTGTTCCCGAGCGAGAAACTACGCCAACATTGCCTGGAATTGTGATGTCGCCAGGGATAATCCCTACTTTGGTTTCACCTGGCGTTAGTAAACCAGGACAATTTGGTCCCACCAATCTAGCTCCCTTCTGGTCGAGGTAGCTGCGTACTTGCATCATGTCCTGGACTGGGATGCCCTCGGTAATGCAGACAATTAGCCCTACTCCCGCATCTGCAGCTTCGAAGATCGCATCAGAAGCAAAACGAGCAGGAACGAAGATTACACTGGTGTTCGCACCGGTTGCATCAATGGCAATTTTTACGGAATCGAACACGGGAACCTTTCCATCTAAGACCCATTCCCCGCCTTTCCCGGGCGTAACCCCAGCGACAACATTGGTGCCATAATCTACCATTTGGGTCGTATGGAATAAGCCTTCGTTCCCCGTTACTCCTTGAACGAGCAGCCGTGTCTCTTTGTTAACAAGTATACTCATTGGTGTATAACTCCTGATTATGAGCGTGCAGCTGCAACGGCTTTTTGGGCAGCGTCGGCAAGGGTTTCTGCTGTAATCAAATCGGCATCCGCCAGGATTTTCTGCCCTTCTTTCGCATTAGTTCCTGCTAAACGAATTACTATCGGAACTTTAGTTTTTACCGCTTCGAGGGTGGTGAGTATACCGCGTGCAACTTCATCGCCGCGGGTAATGCCACCGAATACATTGATAAGTACAGTTTTAACTTTAGGATCTGATAGGATGATTCGCAATGCAGCTGTAACTCGTTCAGCACTGGCACCTCCACCGATGTCAAGGAAATTTGCTGGCTCACCACCGAATAATTTTATAATATCCATTGTGGTCATTGCCAGTCCTGCCCCGTTGACCATACATCCGATGTCTCCATTGAGCTGAATAAAGGATAAGCCATATTTCCGAGCACGAATTTCTGAATCAGCCTCCACATCTAGATCACGCATCTCGGCGATATCTACATGCCGGAAAAGGGCATTATCATCAATTACCATCTTGCCATCCACCGCCAATAATTGGTTATCCGCTGTGATCACTAGTGGGTTGATCTCAGCTAATGTTGCGTCTGATTTTCGGTAAGCGTTCCATAAACCTGAAGCGATTGAACCAAATGATCTCCAAAGATCACGTGGTAGGTCTATGCCAGCGGCTATATCCCGAGTTTGGTAGTCTTTTAACCCTAAGAGTGGATCAATATTTACGCGAATGATTTTTTCTGGTGTCTCCCGAGCGACTTCTTCAATGTCAACACCACCAGCAGCAGAAGCCATTAAGACAGGTTTGCGCGCGGCTCGGTCGTTTGTTATTCCTAGATAAATTTCAGTCTCTATCTGTGCAGCTTCGTCTATCAGGACCTTGCGGACGGGTAGACCTATAATTTCTACGGCCAAGATATGAGTTGCAACCTCTTCAGCCTCCTCTGCAGATTTGGCAAGACGAATACCGCCTGCTTTTCCACGGCCTCCTACTAAAACTTGAGATTTAACAATAACGCGGCCACCTAATTCTTCCGCAATTTGCTTCGCTTCTTGCGAGGTAGCCGCTACTCTTCCTTTCGGAATTGGGATCCCATATTTTGCGAAGATATTCTTCGATTGATACTCGTGTAATTTCATCCAGTTCGTTTCTCCATCTTATCGGCAATTGCTTGTCAGGGAAAGATCCTAGTTGTATCCCACATTAATTCATACACAAGGTTCGAGGATGCTGCGAGGAAAATTATACCATGCAGCAATAATTGCCATTATGTTGTTGCTCACCCTGTTACAGAAAGCTAGCTCCCAATTTCTCCTGAGCAAACCTAATATCTACAAAGGCGAATTACTAGGTTATCCCCACCGATTAGTTTTGCTATTTGTCTTTTGCATTTGTGAGAGCATGATGACCAGGCCGGGACATCATCCTCGGTTTGGTCTTGGGTATATTGACTATTGCAGGTACCAATCCAGTTGTAAGTCAATTTGGTGTTTTTATGGCATAGTAAAGTGCATTACACGGTTGTTTCCCGTATCACTAACCCAGATACCATCTTCTTTGTCAGCTGCGATGCCACCAACCAGATTAAATCCATCGGGACCGGTTGATAAATCTCCGATGTAGCCAATAATCTCGCCGACCGTTGAGAAGACCAGCACTCGATAAGATTCAGGATCAGTTACGAGAATGCGGTCATTTGAGTCGGTCGTGATGTAAGGTTTATTATCTAATGATTGCCCATACCACCCGACGACATCCATGCTATTCACTGCTTGGTAATCATCTACCCCAGCGGGTATGAATTCCTGAATCCGTTGGTTCCATGTATCTGCGATGAAAAGCTGACCAGCCTCATTTGATGCAATGCCAACTGGTTCGTCAAATTCACCAAGTGCGTAACCAGCCTGGCCGAATTCCGTGATTGGGTTACCATCCTGGTCAAATACAAGAATTCGCTTATTTCCGGTATCAGTGACAAATATTCGCCCATCATGATCAACATGAACATCGCGTGGTCCCCACATCGCAAAAATGGATTCAGCTTGGCCGAAATATCCCCAAGCGCTGACGAAAATACCATCTGATGTGAATTTCTGGATGCGGTGGTTCCACGTGTCAGCGACATAAACGGATCCATCGGGTCCGACATCAATTCCCCAGGGTTCATAGAATGTGCCGCCTGGTGCTTCGCTGACACTGCTATCAGCAAAACTTCCCCAGATATGTAGCACATTGCCAGAAGTGTCTAGATGTTGGATGCGGTGATTATCTGTATCAGCGATATAAATCGTTCCATCACCTGCGACGGCAGCTCCACGAGGTCGGTTAAACTGCCCCGGTTGACTTCCATCCTCACCAATAACCGTATCAGCAAGGATATCGATCTGCTTACCTTCATAGGGATCGGCAGTTATCTCTTCTGGGGCTGGGCTAACACCATAGTTCCATATCTGCGAGGTAATATCTTTGCGAATATAAAGCCTCATCCTATTTGATGGATACCAATTGCCTAGGCTCATATCCTTTCCGGTAAGTTGACTGTACATAGAGTAATCTCGATTTAACCAAATCTGGAACAATGCGGTACGCATTTGAGGATCTGTTATGGCGTTTCTGATCCTTTCCCACGTGAGATCATAATAATCTTGGTTTGGCCACCAAATTCGGATGTAGTCATATTTGTTGTAGGCTTGTCCGACAACAGGCTCGATTTTCCCATAGTTTCCCTCTCCAACTAAAATTATTGGAGCATCCCGCTGAGCACGTGAAGGAGTAGTGCCAAAGTAATCCTGGCTTGAAAAATTTCGGAGATACCACCAATATGGGTAAGTCGTTTCATTGTCATATGCAACCTTAATAGCTAGGTCATCTGTTGTCCGTCTGGATATCTCTTCAATTTGTGAGAGAGCCAATTTGGGTCCGCTCCCTGAATGAGCATAGACGAGGTATTCTGTCGGATTGTCATATTCAATATACGCAGCTCTGATGGCACTGCGCGTGGTTAGCAATGTTAATAATCCAAATACTGCTAGAATGATTACACGGACGAGCTGATTGTTCTGCCAGTCTTTTACAACGTAAGCAATACCATATCCCGATGCTAGAGAGACAAGTAAACTGAATATGAAAGTGCTTGAAGCTCGCAACTGCTCGAGTTCTTTTCCTTGAAATGGTGGATTCGGACCCAGAACCGCACCGATAGTCCCGCCAAGAGATGTGAGGAATATAATGATCAGAAGTATTAAGAGTACACCCTTCCGTTGCAAAAACGCTGTCCAATTGATACTTTCAATAAGCTGGCCTAGGAACCAAGCCGCAGTCAATATCATTGGTAGGGCGATGTGGACCGTCAACCAAGGCATTTTTTCACCGGCTATCGTGTAAGCTAGCAGACTCGTTATACTCCAATAGATCAGTAAAGTTATTGTTGTGCCAGCAAATAATTGGTTGTTCTCAGGATCACTCTCGATAGGTGTTTCATATTTAAAATCAACATTATGGGGGCGATCTGTGTCACTTTCTTGTTCGTCATCGTCTGATGCAGGACGAGCCTTTCGTGCAACGAATGGTGTTATTAGCAGAGTGATGATCGCTCCAATCGCCGGAAGAAATTCATAGATGGGTATTTGAATCAGACTATAGTAGTACCAGGGTTGGCTGCCGCGGTTGACAGCTTGTTGCTCAAGCCAATACCCCAACGATCCAACCATCCCGGTTATAAAACCAAATCCATTCGTAAAAAGACTTGTATAGAAAATCGTGAAGATGGAATAGAAGATTAAGGCACAGATTAGCCATACCCGCCGGTTCCATAACAGACCTCCGACGATAGCTACGACAGCCAACCCCCCCAGCCATATCCCAGTCATAGTGATACTTTGTGTGTTTGAGTAATCAATCGGGTTGTACCCTAAGAGCTTCACTGGGAATGGGGCTAACATAGGTAATGTCATCGTAATCAATACCACTAGTATCCCAAAAGCTCGTTCTTCACGCAAACATTGCCACGTGAAACCTCTCCATACAAAGAATATCGCTACACATAAAATGACTGCACCGATCAGGAGTAAACTAATCGCTAGCACCGGGAATTCCTGTGACGGTTGAGTGGTGAGGCTTCCGCTTGGCGTGTCTGGCGTACTTGGGTTTTCGCTCGGTTGATCGGCTGAGTTACCGGTAATATACATTCCTCCGCCGATGCCAAGTAATACCAGTCCAATCAACATTGCAGCTACAAACCGTTGCCGGTATTCTGGGTTAAGCCAAAACGCATTTAACAGACGTATAACAAGATATATGGCTAGGAAAATCATTGCTTGGGCGGTATAGATAAAAGCTGTTTCTTTTGTTGTAAAATGTAAAGCACTAATAGCAGTAAGCCAATATAGATACTTGTTTTCTCCACTTGCTAAATACTTCAATAGAGCCCATAACGTCAGGACTCCAAAGAAAGCAACAAAGGCCTCATTACGAACATAACGGCCGTAGTACAGCATATATGGGGAGATAATCAACAGAAGCGCAGCTATTATTGACCCAGCACGACCGATAATTTGACGATAATTCCACATAAACAGTACTGTTGCGATACTAAATAAGGCTGCAGGTATTCGAGCGGTGAAGTCATTATCACCAAACATGAAATAAGATAACGCCACCACATGGAACTGAAAAGGACCATGCGTAACAGGGTCATGAGAATATCCTCGGCCTTGTTCATAAAGCCAGGAAAAATATACATGTGATGTCTCATCATGGCTCATTACTCTGGATTCGAGATCATAAAATCGGCTGGCGATGGCAAATATGATCAATAGCGAGAATAGGATTGTTTCCCAATTTAATTGGATGAGATTGTTCAATGGTTGATCCAACCAGGATCGGCTGTTCGTTGATGTCTCTTGCATAATTGATCCTTCGTAGTTAATCTATCGAAATTAAGAATGTCTGGTAATTACCTTGTTGGGATTGGTGTTATACTTTCAGCTAAATCAAGTAATAACGATTTACTTAATCCCTGACCGATTGCTAATAATTCATAAGTCAGATCGTTTTCCTCCCAACGCATAATCCTTTGTGGTTGATTTGGATCCCAGTAAATATCTATATTTTCATTAATTTCAATCACTTGATCCGGCGTGATAATTAACTGACTCTCTACTGGACGCCATCCTCCAACTACAAATTCACCGGGGTTCCCGTTTATTATTACCATTTCTATTGGTGCAGATGCGCCAACACTCGAAAATTCTAGCATACTCTCAGTCGGACGTTGTGTGAAATATATTGTCTTGTCTGTTCCTGTGTACATTGTTGTCACCGAGGAAGTTGCATTGTTGTAGTTGGTGCCTGAGATTCTTAGTCCGAAATGTGTTTCAGGAATGACAAGCAGATCGAAATCGAGAATCTCAGGTAGAGTATTGATATCCGCAGAAAAATACTCTGGCGCATCATAAGCTACCAGGTTCCCGTCCTGCCCAATTGTTATTGGGATAGATAGTGTGTCTGTTTCGGCAGGAATAAAGAAATTGATGAATTGTTTCGCTGCTGCTTTTAATGTTGGAGAAGCTATATAACCAAAAACCATGAGAAGTAGGATTGCGCTGATCAACATTGCCTGACGTACAGGTCGTGTTGTAGGCAAGAATGTTTCGTTGATTATCGAGACAATATTACCTTTGGAAGATTTCTTCCAAGCTGCTTTTTGCATTTTTGTATGAAATGATTCGCCCGGTACTGGTCTAAATTGAACCAGCATCTCCTCAATCTCTTTATGTGTTGGTTTTTGTGGTGTTTGGTGATTTGATTGTTTATTCATACCGGCCACGCTTCCCGGATTTGGGTTAATGCTCTCCGAATGCGAACTGTAACCGTATTCTCAAGCATATCGAACTTTTCGGCTATCTGCTTTACAGACCAATCCAATATATATCGTAGAACAATCATTTCGCGAGTATCGATGGGCAATGAAGAAAGGATTCCTAATAGGATTATTTGGTTTTCATTTGCGACCAATTCATCTTCAGGAGAGTTCAGAGAATTATCATCCGATTCTATTCGTTCTGAATCTTGATATTGCTGCGATGGGAAAGACCTTTTGTCTTTGCGATAGCTGTCGATAACTAGGTTTCGTGCAATTGTTAATATCCAGGCAAGGGATGCTTTT
>JBFENN010000041.1:0-21893 GCA_041551115.1 Anaerolineales bacterium | reverse complement strand
GTTGGTTGTTTGACCTGCACCCGTACCTGCCCGTTTTCTATACCAGCAGTTGTCGAAGATGGAACCCGTCATGGGGTAGGAAATCTCGGCGGGGCAGCTTATATTGACACCGCTCAATGTCAGGGCTGTGGCACTTGTACCGGTGAGTGCCCCGCCAATGCAATCCAGCTGGTTAGCTACAGCGATGATCAAATTATGCTACGCGAGATTGGCGGTTTAGGAAGGTGGCAAACCGCATCTATTATAGAAGAGGTGCCACTATGAGCACACCTCCCGACACTGTTTTCGAACCGAATATCACCGCATTTTATTGTATCTATTGCGGGTACATGGCAGCTGACACAGCAGGAGCACTAAACATCCAATATCCGGCTAATGTTAAGTTTGTTCGTCTTCCCTGTACTGGGAAGACCGATATCCGCTATTTACTAGAGGCATTTGAACAAGGAGCGGATGGTGTTTATGTCGTCGCCTGTCCAATTGGCAACTGCCATCATGTGCGCGGGAACGAACGCGGTCTGGCACGATTAGAGCGGGCAAAACTAATATTAGAAGAGATTGGGTTGGGTGCCGAGCGCTTGGATATATTCTTTATGTCTGGTTCCCAGGGTCATTCTTTCGCCATGGCCGCCCAGGCCATGACTGACCGGATCCGTGCGCTGGGTCCCAATCCGCTAGGATATAACAACTCGCCAGGTTCAAGCGAGAAAACCGCAGCGGTAATTGACGAGGAAGAAATCGGATTTAGAGGTCGTCGCAACCAATGAACGATAATCCCCTCCCAGACAAGTACAATGCGCATTCCTTAGAACCTGCTGCTGACCCAATTGGAGCAGTCATGGTCGTTGGGGGAGGGATTGCTGGTATGCAGGCCTCAATAGACTTGGCTGACCAGGGATACAAGGTCTACTTGGTTGAAGTGCAGTCAGCAATTGGCGGGAAGATGGCACAATTGGACAAAACATTCCCTACCAATGATTGTGCTATGTGCACAATTTCCCCCAAACTGGTGGAGACTGGCAGACATCCGAACATCGAGATCCTTACAAACACTGAAGTCCAAGATTTAGATGGTCATGCCGGTAACTTCACCGTTAAACTTAGGTCCGCCCCACGATATATCGACACCAATCGATGTATTGCGTGCGGTGATTGCACAGCGGTCTGTCCGGTAGTTATTCCAGATAAATTTAACGAGAGTTTGTCATCCCGCAGGGCAGTGTACAAGCTATACCCACAAGCTGTTCCAAACTCGTTTGCCATTGAGAAACGTGGGATTGCTCCTTGCCGTGACGCCTGTCCCGCCAGCCAACGAGCTCAAGGCTACATTGCTTTGATCCATGAAGGTCGTTGGCAAGATGCCTTGCGGGTGATCAAGATGGACAACCCGTTTCCTGGCATCTGCGGACGTATTTGCAACCACCGTTGTGAAGACGCATGTAACCGGAGCTTGGTCGATGAACCGATAAATATCCGCGCACTCAAGCGATTTGTTACTGATAAAGTATACGAAGAACCGCGCCCTGTCATCGAAGCGGCTCCGCAAGTCCATGACCAACGGGTTGCCATCATCGGAGCTGGACCATGCGGATTAACCGCAGCCCAAGATCTCGCATTGGAGGGATATCGCGTCTCTATCTTTGAAGCTATGCCTGTTCCCGGTGGCATGCTGCGTCTTGGGGTCCCTGAGTATCGTTTGCCAACAGAGATAATCGAGCGTGAAGTACAAGATATCCTAGACTTAGGGATCGATCTGAGATTAAACCACCAGATAAACAACTTGGATGAAATCTTCGCGGAGGGATATGACGCAGTTCTTATTGCGGTCGGTGCGCATGAAGGCGTCCGCCTACCAATCCCTGGTGCAGATGCTGTGGGTGTATTAGTTAACACACATTTCTTGCGTGATGTCCGACTAGGCAAATTTGACAATCACACGAATGAGAGCTCCACTCTTGGTCAGCGTGTGTTGGTCTTGGGAGGCGGTAATGTGGCCATAGACTGCGCCCGGTCTGCCTTAAGATTGGAGAGCGAGCGCGGACAGCGGGAAGTCCACCTTGCTTGCTTGGAAGGCCCTGAACAAATGCCAGCCCATCCATGGGAGGTTACTGCTGCCCAAGAAGAGGGTGTTTTACTGCATCCAGGGCGGACATTTGAACGCATCCTGCAGGATGAGCGGGGGCGAGTTAGTGGAGTAGAGTGCCAGCGCACTGCCAGTTTCAGTTTTGATGAGCGAGGGCACCTGCACGTAGAAAAAATCCCCAACTCAAATCACGTTATTGCGTGTGACACAGTAATTTTCTCTGTCGGTCAGAGAGCAGGTTTAGCTTTTATCCCGGATGATGCTAATGTTGGTCTAACTGAGACCCAAACGATTGCAATCAACCCCAACACCTTAGCGACATCCCGCCAAGGCGTGTTCGCAGCTGGAGATTGTATCTCTGGGACAGCCTTTGTGATCGAGGCTGTAGCCCGCGGTCATACTGCCTCGCACTCAATTGGTCGCTACTTGCGCGGTGAACCCCTTGAACCGCCACCTGAGCCCAAACTCCCGGTCGTTAGGCTTAATCAGAGTGAGATTGACATTCTCATCGAACAAGGTGAGGTCGCACGTCAGGGACGAGTTCCTTTACCAGAACTCCCGGTCGACCAGCGAATTGGCAATTTTACGGAAGTTGAGGGAGGATACGACGACAACAGCGCTCAGGCCGAAGCAGCGCGCTGTCTAGCCTGCGGGATATGTTCCGAGTGCATGTCTTGTGTCTTCGCGTGTGGCAGGGATGCGATTATCCACGATGATGTCGCAAAACAACTGGAAATCAATGTTGGTGCTGTAATTCTTGCTCCCGGTTATCAAATCTATAACGCCCATCTTTCGCAAGAATATGGATTGGGGCGTTATCCAAATGTAGTGACGGCGCTGCAGTACGAACGCATGCTTTCTGCAAGTGGCCCTACAGGCGGACATGTCCGGCGTCCGTCAGATGATGGCAGCCCCCAGCGGATAGCTTTTCTGCAATGTATTGGTAGCCGCGACCAGAATCATGATTACTGTTCTTCGGTTTGCTGTATGTATGCGGCAAAAGAAGCTATCATGACCATCGAGCATGCCCATGCCAAAGCCCGAGCTGGCAGTGGAGTTGGGAGAGTCGAATGTCAAGTGTTCTTTATGGATACCCGGGCCTACAGTAAGGGGTATGAAGAATATTACCGCCGCGCCCAGGATAAGTATGGAATTGAATATACCCGCTGCCGGCTCAGCAATGTAACTGAGGATCCGGAAACAAGAAACTTGAGAGTTCGTTTTGCAGCCCCTTTTGATGGTCAAGAACAAATTCAGGAAAAGGATTTTGACTTGGTGGTCTTATCGGTGGGCATGGAAATATCTGAATCGGTCAGACAACTAGGGGTGAGATTAGGCGTAGAACTTGATTCTTATGGGTTCTGCCACACAACACTTTTCGATCCACTGCAAACCAGCCGTCCTGGAATCTACGCTGCCGGTCCATTTCGTGAACCAAAAGACATACCAGAAACAGTGATAGAAGCTAGCGGTGCAGCAGCCAATGCAGCCCAGCTGCTAGCCCCTGCTCGACACAGCCTAGCAAAAGTACTGGAACATCCTCCTGAGCGCGATATCAGCCATGAAGAAACACGTATCGGTGTATTCATTTGTCACTGCGGCACAAATATTGGCGGGTATCTGGATGTCCCTGAAGTAGCAGATTTCGCCAGGACACTTCCTGGTGTTGTCCACGCCGAAGACAATCTATACACATGTTCACAAGATACCATTGCGCATATCATCGATCAAGTTAAGTTGAAATCGCTAAACAGGGTTGTCGTTTCCTCATGTACACCGCTGACCCACGAACCGCTCTTTCAGGATGCCGTCCGCACTGCTGGTCTCAATCCGCACATGTTTGAGATGGCGAATATCCGTAACCAGTGTTCGTGGGTACATTCTAGCGAATGGGCCCAGGCAACCATCAAAGCCAAGCAGTTAACCCGCATGGCCATTGCACGTGCAGCTGAGCTAAAACCGCTGAGAACAACTGAGGTACCAGTGAACAATGCTGCGCTAATCATCGGCGGTGGTGCTGCGGGAATGACAGCCGCGTTGAGCTTGGCAGGCCAAGGCTACCCTGTACATTTGATAGAACGTGATACTCAGCTTGGTGGCAACCTGCGGAATTTGCGGTACCTTGTCCCCGGTTATCATAGCAACGGGGATATCCAAGAGTGGTCTCCCGAGCAATTCCTTGAAGATATGAGGAATAAGATACACAACACGCCTGCCATAAAAGTTCATTTGAAAACCGATCTAATTAAGACAACCGGCTTTAAAGGGAACTTTACTACAACGATCACTGACAATGGGGATATGCTTCAGATAAATCATGGCACAACCATTCTGGCTACCGGGGGTGTGGAGTACAAGGGCTCTGAATATAACTATGGTCAAAACCCACATATATTAACCCAACTGGAATTCGAAAACCAGCTGGCGAATACTCATAATAACGGGCATCTACCGCACTCGGTCGTTATGATCCAGTGTATTGGTCCAGCTGAAGAATACTGCAGCCGAATATGTTGTGCAACTGCACTAAAGAATGCGTTGAAACTCAAAGAATTATATCCGCAAGCCGAGATCACCATAATCTACAGAGATATCCGCACTTATGGTTTTAAAGAACGTTTATACAGTGAAGCTCGCCGAAAGGGGATTCGCTTCATCCATTATGAATTCGACCGTAAGCCCGAGGTAACCAGCGATCCGAATCAGGGGTCCAAGCTGCAAGTCCACTGCTGGGAACCAATCCTGGGAAGGGAGCTTCTGCTGGAGCCAGAAATGGTTGTGCTCAGCAACCCTGTGGTCCCTGCCCAGGGCACCAAAGATTTGGCCAGCCTTTTGAAACTATCGGCTGATATGGATGGATTTTTCCTTGAAGCCCATGTCAAACTACGCCCGGTGGATTTCGCTGCTGAAGGTATCTTCATGGCTGGTGCTGCTCACTATCCAAAATTTTTGGACGAGACAATCGCCCAGGCGCAGGCAGCAGCATCGCGCGCGGCCGGCATTCTTTCACAAAAAACCATCCGCACCAACGCCCGTGTTGCCCAAGTCGATCCACTCAAATGCGTGGGCTGCTTAACTTGTGTGCGTATATGCCCCTATGATGTTCCCAAGATAAGCAGTACAGAAAGCGGTGTGGGTGCTATTTTGGGAGCTGCCTATATTGAAGCAGCAATCTGCCATGGTTGCGGGACTTGCGCCTCAGAATGTCCAGCCCAAGCTATCCAACTAAATCACTCGACTGATCGTCAGACTCTCACCAAGTTGGATGCATTGTTTGGAAGAAGTACATCATCGGAGAGCAGTTTTGTACCTTTGGAATGCATTACAACTTCGCTGCAGGAGCCTTCATGACTAGGGGACCGTACCAGCCAGAAATTATTGCTTTTTGCTGCCATTACTGCGCTTATGCTGCCGCAGATCTTGCGGGCTCAATGCGTCTCGAGTACCCGCCAGCCATAAAAGTCATTGAATTACCCTGTTCTGGGAAGCTTGATGTGCTCTATGTCTTACGCGCCTTCGAAGATGGTGCAGATGGTGTCATGGTCGCGGGTTGACTGGAGGGCGACTGTCATTACCTGGAAGGTAATATCAACGCCCGTCGGAGAGTGAAATATGTAGGCAAGCTATTGAATGAAATCGGATTGGATGGCAGCCGTGTCCAGATGATCAATCTATCATCTGCGATGGGAAGCCAATTCGCCCTTTCTGCGGCGGAATTTACCGATGAGATTATCCAGATGTGACCTAATCCGCTAAAAAATGTTAGCACAAATGAGCATGTAGAAAAACAAAATGCTGGTACGGGTGAAATGATGACCAAATAGATTTAGCAAATGCTCTTGGCTAGATGGAATAATTGATCGCCTTGGAGGTAGCTTAATGATAATCGCCGAACAAAAACCACTCAGTGAACTAAAAACCTTAATTGGAGAGGCTGATAATGTGCTGGTAGTTGGCTGTGGGACATGTGTAACTGTCTGTTTTGCAGGTGGATCACGCGAAGCCGAAATCACATCCGCATCTCTGCGTATGGCAACCAAACTAGATGGCAATGGTCGTAACGTCAGTGATGTAACAGTTCAACGTCAGTGCGAATGGGAGTACCTGGACCAGATCGCAGACCAAGTGGAAAAAGCCGATATCTTGCTCTCGCTGGGCTGTGGAATCGGAGTCCAGGCGATCGCAGAGCATTATCCTGATACATGGGTTGTGCCAGGGTTGAACACCACCTTTCTCGGCATTCCATTAGAGCAAGGTGTATGGGCTGAGAGATGTGCAGCGTGTGGAGATTGTGTATTGGGCTTGACTGGGGGGATATGTCCAATTGCACGTTGCTCAAAATCCTTGCTGAATGGCCCCTGTGGGGGATCAGAAGCAGGACATTGTGAGATCAATCCAGACACCGATTGCGCTTGGCAGCTGATTTATGATCGTCTGAGAAGCAAGGATAAACTGGATCAATTGCTTGAGTTACAGCCACCGAAAAATTGGCGTACATCACGTGATGGTGGACCGCGTAAAATTATCCGTGAAGATCTTCGATTAGTGCCAGAGGAGGAATGAGCGATGACAGAAAACCCAAGCAATAACGGCTACCTGTCGGGATCAAACCTTGAGAAGATACTGCGCGCTGGTCATTTCGGTGTGACTGGTGAGCTTGGCCCGCCGCAAAGCGCCGAAACAAACGTTATTAAGGAAAAAGCCGCTCTTCTGCGTGGATATGTCGATGCAGTAAATATCACCGACAACCAAACTGCTATCGTGCGTATGTCCAGCATCGGAGCAGGGACAATTGTAGTTCAGGAAGGCTTAGAACCTGTTATCCAAATGACCTGTCGCGATCGAAATCGCCTAGCAATACAAAGCGATTTACTAGGGGCGTATGCACTGGGTATGCGAAATCTTTTGTGCCTCACCGGCGATCACCAAACCTTCGGCAATCATCCGGATGCAAAAAACGTGTTCGATATCGATTCGGTACAGCTTGTTAGCTTGGTATCGGCAATGCGAGATGAGTGCATCTTCCAATGCGGTGATAAGTTTACAGGAATCGAACCGCGCTTTTTTATCGGCGCTGCCGCAGCCCCATTTGCAGATCCAATTGATTTCCGCCCCTATCGTTTAGCAAAGAAAGTCAAAGCTGGGGCAAACTTCATCCAGACCCAACTCGTCTACGACATCCCGGCCTTTGAAAGGTATATGGAAAAAGTTAGAGATCTGGATCTGCACAAACAGACGTATATCCTAGCGGGGGTTGGACCGTTGAAAAGCCCTGGGATGGCGCGATACATGAAGAACAACGTCCCTGGCATCCTAGTTCCAGATGAGATCATCACGCAAATGACCGCTGCGGGTAGTCCTTGGGCGGGCAAGAGCAAAGATGAATTAACCAAAGAAGATAAAAAAGCGCGCTCAAAGGCTTGGAAAGAAACGGGCATCCAGATATGTATCGACCTTATCCAACAATTGCGGAAGATCGAAGGTGTTTCTGGGGTGCATATCATGGCTATCGAGTGGGAAGAGGCTGTAAAACCCATCGTTGAAGGGTCAGGATTGTTTCCTCGCCCTGTAGTTGAGCAACCAGCAACAGTGGCATAGGAGTACCCATGGAAAATACCCAAGCGGAACAGATGGGCACATATAATATTAGCTCTGATCTTGCCCAGCGCATTACGCAGGACCTTGGTGAGAACGTTTATCTATGCTACCAATGCGTAAAATGCACGAGCGGCTGCCCAGTAGCAGAGTTCTTCGATTGGCAGCCAAACCAGATTATGCGGGCGCTGCAGTTAGGGCAAGAAGATATCGCTCTTGAATCGCAAACTCCCTGGCTGTGCGCTTCCTGCCAGACATGCACCACACGCTGTCCGCAGGGGATAGACATTACCGGTATTATGGAATTCTTGACGCGCGAGGCCTTAGCGCGTGGATACAAACCACAGGTCGCGGAAGTTAACAATTTCAATATAGCCTTCCTGCGTGAAGTAGGTCTCTGGGGCCGCGCGTATGAACCAGGGTTGATGGCTGAAATGATCCTTCACAAGCCAAAATCCCTGATCGATGATCTTGACCTTTATGTCGCCATGCTTAAGAAGAAGAAAGTGGCATTCTTGCCCAGCCCCTCACGGCCTCCACATAAAGTAAAACCGATACCGAACGCCGCTGAAGCGGTTGCATATTACCCGGGATGTTCCCTGCATTCTACTGCGCCTGAATTTAATACCTCAACCAAAGCCATCTGCGAAGCGTTGGACCTAGAGTTAATCGAACCTCAGGGGTGGGTATGCTGTGGCAGTAGCGCGGCCCACCGCTCAAACCCGGAAATCGGACTCCGCTTACCGATGGAAAATCTAGCGCTGATCGAAAAAAGCGGATTCAAAGAAGTCACGATGCCCTGTGCTGCCTGCTTCAACCGCCATAAAGCTTCGCTTTTCGAAATCAGAAATGATCAGGACCATAAAACCTGGGTGGATGAGGAGCTCGGTTACAACTACCAGGACCAGGTGAACGTCAGCACCTTGGCGGAAATGCTGTTTCAACACATTGGTACTGAGAAGCTTACCGATCGCGTAAAACAACCTCTATTTGGATTGCGGATAGTTTGCTACTATGGCTGTCTGCTTACTCGTCCCCCAGAAGTCACCGGTGCAACCCATCCCGAGAATCCGACGGACATGGACGAACTGATGCGCGCAGTGGGCACAGAAGTATTGGATTGGTCTTATAAGACGACCTGCTGCGGGGCTGCTCATTCGCTCAGTCGCCCGGATATTGTACTGCAGCTAAGTAGCGGGATCATCAAACATGCGAGACAAACTGGCGCAGATGTGATTGTCGTCGCCTGCCCACTATGCCACGCCAACCTAGACGCCCGTCAAATCCAAATGGGGCTCAATGAACCCATGCCCGTGCTGTATTTCACCCAATTGCTGGCTATCGCTTTGGGGCTACCTGAAAAAGAAGCCGCCCTGCATAAAAACATTATCGACCCAAGACCTGTATTGCACGCCAAAGGAATAATGGAGACAATGTGAATTCTGCTATCCGCTTTGATGGTCAGAGGCTATTGCAGAACCCCGTTCTTATAGAGACTGAGGGAATCAAGATAGCTGGTACCAAGCGACAGGAGAGACATCAAGACCATCCTCCCCCAGAATGCGCTTCCAGATTGCGCTTGAGGAGGTCAAATCGTGGCTGTTTCTGAACAAATCTTCGATCCAGTGGAAGCTTTATTTGCTACCCTGGAGACTGCCTGGCGAACGATTTCGAAAGCTTATGACGTATCCAACTGCCTGCCAGATCTGCAAACCTTATTTGCCCACGCAAATCTTTCCGCCCCTCAACAGGGAGCCGAAGCGGTTGTTGCCACAATGCTGATGGAGGTGATTGATACTGTTGGGCGTTTCTCTCCTTGGTACAAAATGCCAGCGCGATCATTTGGGCTTACCGCTTTACGTAAAGGAGCAGGATACCGCAGTCAATGGGTTTTAGCGCCTGAAGCTGTACAGCGTTGGCAGCTTCAGGTCGATCAGATCGCTGAGATGATACACCGGTACAGTGGATTGATTAAGGCAATGGTATTGGTAGATGACCTGATGCAAGATATCCCTGGGGATCCTTGTGTAACGGCGCATTGTAATTGTTCTCCCGCGCACTCAATTCGGATACGTAAATCAGTTTTAGACAAGGCTGTAATCCTTTGTGATAGATGCCAACAGCCTTATATGAGCACCGCCATTTAAATTCTCCCTAAATCAAAAACCCTCAATCCGCCCTAGCTTGCTGTATTTGGGCGGGTTTTTCCTTTGTCAAATCAGCAGAAAGTTTAAAAGAAACATTATTGTGCGAACAGGGGAAAAGGCACAAAACTCTGGGGGACTCACCTGTGGAGTATTAATCAAAATGAAGACTTGCTGCAAATGCTGAAGCTTTTTCTGAAAATATCAACCGATTAAGGATTGATTGGTCTGTATCGACGTCAAGAAGAAACTCTTCTCCCAATATTTTAAGGGCTGCACTTACGTTCTTCACTGACCCGATCAGGTATGCTGATGGATAACGGAGCAGATGGTTGATGGCAGACTGTACCGCTGGAGGCGTGCCCCTCCCTCACTTTTTTTCATGAGAGGTGCATTTGGAGCGGGCTGAACAAAATCCATTTGCCCTATTTTAATCCTGGCCACGGCTAAGGATAATTACTCTTTTTTGTTCAGGCAGCATGCGCATAGCTCCTAAATCTTTGGACAAAACGAGCACCTATCTTAACTCAACCAATCTATAGGCCAACGGAGGTGTAATTCCAGAAATCTTATTATTTAATCCAATAACTAGCTCTTTAAAACACTTTTGCTTTTTACTTAACGTGTTGGCTCTTGTTGGGCAAATCACCATTTTGCCTGTTTACGTGCGCTAGCCAGGACTGGTGCACTTGCAGAAGCTTGGCTGCAGAGTTAAGTATCACCGGCATCAAATCTTTGTTTTTGGAGATCAGTTCATCCCCTCTTATAGGGGGGGCAAATGTCACTTTGGGATATAGGGTAACACTGCCCGGAAACATTAGTTGCTGCATCGTTTGAAAAAATTCTGCCAACTTCTGACGTTCCCACCCGTCGCGCAGCAGCTTAACGAAAGGATTATGCAGCCACTTTTCAGACAGCATACCGCTGGCAATCGAAAGGACCAGATTTGTCTCTGGTACGCTGCGGAGAATAACCGCCAGACTTGCATGCCAGTTATCAAGGGCTGCTTCTGCATCAGCTAGAAATGCCGGGTCTGGGTCTAAACGACCACTTGGAAAAATCAACAGTGAACCCCCTGCTCTCAAGTGATGGATGATGGACCTGACAACGGTCATCCTCTGGTGCGTATTATGCGTTGAATAAATCAAATGGTCACGTGTCGATTGCAGAGAGCGGGTAAATGGTACACCGCTCAAGACAATTTTAAGATCGTCACGGGGTAGGCTAGCACCAATCACAAATCCATCAAGTGTTCCTGGATGGTTAGAAGCGATCAACAGCGGGCCTTCTGTTGGTAAAAGCTCTGCCCCTTGTGTTGAATAATTTGAACTGAAATCTTGCAGGAAACTGCGGGCTGCTGACTGAAATCCTTGCGTTCCAACTTGACGATCATACATGGCAATCAGTTTGGCAAACCGGTTTGCTGGGAGATATAGGAAAGGGCTGACCAACCGCTTGACTACTCTTGTTTTTGAAAGCCCCATTGCAACAAGTGTCTCAGCGATTATCGCCTTGCGTAGAGTCCTCGTATAAGCTGCTAAGTTATCCATAGCTATATAGATGCTTTCTAGTTCACAAAACCAAGCTAACAACCATCAAATATCTGTTGCCTCAGGGATCTCCCGGAATGAGATTGGGCAACGTCAAACCAATCGCCTGATCCAATAGGATCACAATTTCCACCAAATGTATTATCAATGCCCTCATCATATCGTCGAGCCACCTATAGAGTGCCTGGTTAATCATGCTGTGAACGCAAGTATGGCATAAAATGAAAGCTGCTCGTCTATTGCCCTTCGGCCAGGTAGTCCCGCACATCGTTCAAATTTGAGAATATCTGGTGTGCCAAACGCTTCGTCTCTTTTGTAGGGGGGATCAAGTCCGGCACCATGAGGGGCATCATGCCAGCTTTGTGCGCGGCCTGGATTCCAGCAATCGAATCTTCAAGAACGACACATTCATCAGGGGATACACTAAGCTTAGCGGCTGCCAATAGGAAAATGTCAGGGGCTGGTTTTCCCCTTTCCACTTCATCCCCACCGACGATCGCACAAAACCGCGCCGGCCTGATCCCTGCCTGCTTGAGCTGATCGAGGATCACCATGCATGGGGAAGAGCTTGCCAAGGCTTTCACAATTCTCTTTTTTTCCAACCAATCCATCAACTCTATCAGGCCTGGTTTAGGAGGTGCTCCATGCAGAGCAAGGTGCTCTCGCATCAGATGCTGCTTACGTTGATAAACGCTATCAAATGGGAACTCATCACCGAAAATATGCCGGGTATAAATCTCGACGTCCGGGCGCGCTTTCCCAATAACACCTAGGAAGGCATCACTTGGAGTTTGGTAGCCGAATTGTTCTGCGGCCTGTTCCCAAACATTCTGGGCGATTCGTTCTGTATCGAACATCAAGCCATCCATATCAAAAATTACGGCTGCGGCACGCTTAGTCACAGAAGTCATAATAGAATATATCTACTGCCAGGTGCCAGGGCTTGGATAAGCTCTTGTTCTTCAGCCGTGACACGTGCAGTATCTCCTTGCCTCGGTCTTTGATATCGATTTCCTCAAGAAACATAGCGTGCTTTCATATGTTTTGTTGACCATGTGCATATCAACATTTGGTAATGGCTCGAGGCTATTGAAAACATCCCCTCCTGGTCCAATCAATCGCTTGAGATATGACTCCATGCAGCCCTCAGGGTGAACATAACCTTACAGCTGGGAGCGGCTCCCTTACCAAATGAAGCCATCCTCTGCCAAGCTGGTGCAAAAAAGCGATCGGGTATTTGGGAAGAAATGATAGGGTTTTGGGCATCATAATCATCCCCTGGGAGATCAAATATATCCAAATTAGGTAGTGCCTAATAATCCCTTGTCACCCGGTCACGCCTCTTGGTTAATTCTGTGAAGTACATCCGGTCGGTGATCTGTATCGATAGATTCGGAATAATTTGAGTTGCTTCACATCCAGAGATCCAAAATCGCATAATGAGAGTCTATGGGCTGCCAGGACTGCTCAATGGCAAACACATGAAGTATACGCCAAATCTGATGATTGTCCTCATGGCATATATCTGCTACCCGGTTGCCATTATTTTAAAGGACAACCAGCGGTGTTCATCCACTACCTGTACAGAACCGCTGGTTATTAGAAACAACGTTAGGAAGTTGTCGTTGATTACCGAACAGCTCACGTGCCTCGCTCTTGGTGAGAGAGGTTACAAGCCCACAGAGCAGCGCCGATCAAACCAGCATCTGCACCAAGTGCAGCTTGAACGATTTCGAACTCCTTCGTTGGAACGACATGAAATCGTTCCCGGACCGTCTTGCGAATAGGTTCAAGCAGCAACTCACCAGCTTGAGCGACACCACCGCCGATAACGACCTTGCGAGGCCCGACGGCGGCCAAGGTGCTGGCAACTGCTATACCGATATAAAACCCTGCTCGCTTGAATATATCGTTGGCGATTTCATCTCCCTGCATGGCTGCTTCGTAAATCAATTTCGGTGTAATCTTGTTGAGATCAAAATCTGCCAGAGCGCCGATATTGGTAGTCATTCCTTGAACAACGGCCTTAATACCCATCGCAGCAATCGCAGGACCAGAAGCAAATGCTTCCAAACAGCCTCGGCTGCCGCAGCCGCATTTTGGCCCGTTCATGTCAATGATTTGGTGGCCGAGCTCACCTGCCGTCCCATTCACCCCAAGGTGCAGCTGTCCATTAACGACCAGCCCGCCCCCGATTCCAGTGCCAATCGCGAAACATGCAACTGTGTCTACTCCCTTTCCGGCACCAAAAGTCCACTCCGCAAGAGTCATGGAACGTACATCGTTGATAAAATGGGTTGGCAAACCAATGCTTGTCTCAATCGTTTGACGCAAAGGGACATTTGGCCAATTACCTGGTAAGTTGGGCAGGAAGACCACTTCACCCTTCTCAAAGTCAAGCACACCTGGCACGCCGATACCAATGCCCCCTATCTGGGGTTTAGAAACGCCACTATGTTCAATTACGTTGCTGATTAATTCAGCCATTCGTTCGATAACTGCGTCATGACCATCTCGCGCACGTGTCTCGATGCGTTTAAAACCGGATATCGTCCCTTCAGCGGTGTCGACGACTGCTGCCTTTAGTAAAGTACCGCCCAGATCAACGCCAATATACTTGGTCATGACTATTTAATATATGGCTTCAAGACATCACGCGATATCTGGAAGCCACGAACAACCAATTCCTCCGTCTTTTCGAATGCCCGGTCCTCATGCTCAATGCTGACCACATAATCATAGCCAACCCCGTATAAAGCACTGATGAATTTACCCCAATTCACGTCCCCCAAACCGGGCAGCCGAGGAATTTGCCAGCCCATGCCTGCTGACATGACACCGTTCTGATACAACCCCTCATAATCGATACGCAAGTCTTTGGCATGGACATGAAAGATACGATCGCCGAACTCATAAACAACGCGTACGTAATCAATAAACTGCCAAATCAGGTGCGAAGGATCGAGATTCAACCCAAAATTATCATCTGGGATAATCTCAAACATCTTCCGCCACACTGCTGGGGAGATCGCAAGGTTATCGCCTCCTGGCCACTCATCATTAGAAAAGATCATCGGACAGTTCTCAATTGCGATCTTGACATTGTGTTCTGCAGCGAACTTAACAATAGGAGGCCACACAACCTTGAATTCTTCCAGGTTGTCTTCCGTGGTTCTATTTTTGTCACGTCCGACAAATGTGCCTACAATCGGTACTTCCAATTTCTCCGCTGCCAAGATGACTTTCTTGAGGTGATCGATCACCATGGTACGATGATCCGGATCAGGGTGCAGGGGGTTGGGATAATATCCCAATGAAGAAATCTCCAGCCCATATTTCTTAAGCACCGTATGTATCGCATCAGCATCCGCGCCGCTGAATTTATCTACGTCTATATGGGTAACCCCTGCATAACGGCGCTCTGCTTTCCCAACTGGCCAACAGGCTACCTCGAGCATTTCAAAACCATTTCCTTCTGCCCAGGCGGCTACTTCTTCAAATGATAGATTTGGAAATGCTGCAGTCATGAATCCGAGTTTCATTTTTTGCTCCTTATAATTTTCTGTTTGTGTTGGTTTTTTCTCAGCTATAAGACTTCAACCCAACAGCCCTCTTTTGCGCTGCGGAGAATCGCATCACCGATAACCAGTTCTTGGTGCCCATCTGCAAATGTCGCAAACTCTGTTGGCGCGTTGTAATCTCCAGCTTCAATATACCGATAAACAGCTGCATATAGTTGTTTAAACGTGTCCGGAAAACCTTCATTGTGCCCGCCGGGATAGGATGCATGCCGGCTAGCAATTTCCGATAACAGAGATGGGTCTTTCATCAGGATTTCATTCGGACGTTCGCGGTGCCCTAACCACAGTTCGTTCGGCCGCTCAGAATTCCAAGCCATAGAAGACTGGGCTCCATCTATCTCATAATACAACCTGTTCTTGCGGCCAGCACTAACCTGTGAGACGGTAAGCGTCCCCCGTGCCCCCCCTTTGAAATGCAGCAATATGGTGGCATAGTCCTCCGTGTGGATTGGCTGTTCAACGTACTCGGCCGCAGTTTGCAGTTTCCCTCCGAACGTGTCAATGGTAGTGGTCGGTTTTTTACGTACTTTCAGGAAGGTTTTAAAATCTGAAAAGACCGCCTCAACTTCTAATCCAGTAATAAAAGTTACCAGGTCCAACCAATGGGAACCAATATCTGCGACCGCACGCATGTCACCGCCTAGGCCGGGTTCAAGCCGCCAGTTCCAATCCGTTGGCAGCAGCAGCCAGTCCTGAAGATATGATCCCTGAACAATATATACATCCCCGAGCTGATTATCCTGAACAAACGAACGGGCCTGGAGTGCAAGCGGGTAGAAGCGGATGTTGAAATTAACCACATTGACCCGTTGGCGTTCTCTGGCCAGTGTTACCAATTCACTCGATTCTGTGGAATTCATCGCCAGAGGTTTCTCACAAACAACATGTTTGCCAGCCAGCAAACTCGCCTTAGCATGTGGGAAATGGAGATGATTTGGGGAGGTGATATGGATGACATCCAAATCTGGGTCGGCAACCATAGCTTCAAAGGAGTCATACGCCTTTCCCAGCCGCAGTTCAGCGGCTTTAGCTCGCGCTCGTTCTGGAGAATCTTCACTTAACCCAACGACCTTGATTCCCAATCGCCGCAAAGCTTCAATATGAGCTGGCCCGATGAACCCAGCACCCACTACACCAACTTTTAAATCTTTTACTCGCGTCATAGCAGCCTCCCTTAACTCAAGTTTTTCCGTTGTTGAAATTCATCCAAGATAACCGCTGTGGCTGTTGCTCCTACGCGGGTAACGCCGACATCGATCACTTCCAGGAGAGCCTCCAGGGTGCGTATTCCTCCAGCAGCTTTAATCTGTACCTGCGGTCCAACAGTTGCCCGCATTAATATGAGATCAGAGATGGTTGCCCCGCCCGGGGCAAAACCAGTAGAGGTCTTTACAAAATCTGCGCCAGCTTGTTCACACAGCTGGCACGCTAGCGCTTTTTCCTCATCTGTGAGATAAGCGTTTTCCAAGATAACTTTTACGATAGCTTTTCCTTGGGCTGTCTCCACCACTGCCTTGATATCATTCTTGACGTATTCATTGTGCCCAGAACGGAGTTCCCCGATATTGAGCACCATATCAAGCTCGGTAGCACCATCATCAATTGCTTGTCGGGCTTCAGTTACCTTGGTCTCCGTGTTATTGCTGCCATGAGGGAAACCAACCACGGTGCCTACAGCAACATCAGTTCCAGCGAGCATTTGCTTTGCTAACTTAACATGATACGGTTTTACACAAACAGATGCTACATCATAACGGGATGCTAGTTCGCACCCAGCAATGACATCTGTTTCTGTAAGTTCAGGTCTCAACAAGGAGTGATCAATTGTTTTGGCAAGTTGATGGTATGTGATGGTTTTGCTGTCTAAATGGGTTGTCACACATACCTCCTACAAATAGATTGTGTTTATACTCTGAAGGATACCTGCTAAAACTTGTCGCGTGATACATTGTCCATCTGACCAGTATAGCGTGAGGCAAAGTAATAGATCGTTTGACCTGGTCCAAAAAGCATAATTGGGGTTTCAATAAGGGCTGAATTTTTTATAAGCTGCGCTGGACATTGTTTTATACGACAGTGGGATTGGTAGAAGCTTTTCAATGATTCTATATGTTTACAACCTGCATTTCACAGAGAATTTACTCTTGGAATATTATAAAGGATAATAACGCCAATTACTCGTTTTTGCGCATACTGTGGGGCCAGATTGGATCACGAAACAAATTATTCCCATTGATGAGCACCCAAATCTAAGTGCCCGCGATCAGCAGCCATAATTAATATATAATCATTTCAAACCACGCATATGCAAACTCAATGATAATAGTTTGGGCACTTCTGTTAGTTGATGCCTTATTGGATAAGTCGTATCAATAGCTAGCGGCGTCCCTAACTCGCTCCCGTACTTTTATGATCGATAGGTTAATATGCGCACACAAGCCCATTTCATAGAACCGATTCTCGATCCCGAAACCAGCCTGGTTATGATGGGGCTCCCAAAGTATGTTACGCAATCGATAATCATATGACTACATATCCAAATACATAGAAAACCAGATGGAGTAATTTCAAGCAATGATCAAGCCCTTTTTGGCAAACGACGATTTGTTAGCTGATATCGATCTCGCGAGGAACAAGAACCAGCAAGTACATCTGTGGTGGCTTGGACAGAGTGGGTTCCTGCTGCAGTGGCAGGGTACATCTTTGTTGTTCGATCCTTACCTCTCGGATTCATTAACCAAGAAGTACGCCCACACTGACATGCCCCATATCCGGATGACTGAGCTCCCAATCTCTCCAGCCCGGCTCAATTTCATTGACATCCTTACATCGAGTCACATCCACACCGATCACCTTGACCCAGAGACGATCCACCAGCTGCTGCTAGTGAACCCAACAATGCAGATTATCGTTCCCACGGCTAATCAGGAAGCTGCTGCAAGGAAGTTGGAGATTCCTCCAGCCCAAATGACAGTTATCGACGACAAGCAGTCATTACTGACACACAATTTAGTAATCAATGCGATCCCTTCCGCTCACGAATCACTTGAAACCGACCAACAAGGCCGCCACAAGTATCTTGGTTACATTGTTCAGGCAGGGTCCTTTTCCCTGTACCATCCTGGGGATACTGTGCTCTACCCTGGTCTAGAAGACCGTTTACGACACTGGAAGATAGATATAGCACTGTTGCCAATCAACGGACGTAATCCAGACCGAGGTGTGGCAGGCAACCTTGATGGGGCAGAGGCTGTAGAACTAGCCAAAGATACCGGGATGCAGCTTGTGATTCCATGCCACTATGAGATGTTTGAATTCAATACTGTCTCTCCATCCGACTTCATCCGTGCTGCCCAGGCACGATCCCAAGCTTATCAGATCCTCAAGTGCGGGCAGCGGTTGAGCTATCCCCCAGCCTAAGAAGTTCTACACCTTTGGGGCAATCAAAATAAAAGCGCACTTAAGTGCGCTTTGAGCAATTTACTAGGGCATGCAAAATTATTCAACCGAGGTTAGGTCTTTGTCTTTCTCCTCTGAATTCTCAACAGGTCTGTCCACTGGCTGTGGTTGCCGGCGGAAAAGGTGGTTTATTTTTCCGCCAATGCCTTTCACCCACTCTGGTTTCGGGAGTGGAGGAGGTGGGACAGCTTTCTCCGCTTGGGGAAAAGGGTCAACTCCCAGTGTTTTCCGGTGCAGATAGAGGATTATCAACCGCGCTGATGCAATCACCGGGGCAGCTAATAATGCGCCGAGGATCCCCCACACGGAAGCCCCAACCAGGACCCCGGTCATAATGATCAATGGGTGCAACTCGACCGCATCTCCCAAAACTCGCGGCACGATATATACATTTTCAAACTGCTGGATCAGAATATAAAAGGCGATCACGATAAGTGCAAAAACAAAGTTATTCACTGGCAGCCAAGTCGATCCTTGCAGAAGTGCAACAATCACAGCGGGGATTGTCGCTAAAAATGGCCCTAGGTTAGGAATGATCTCTAATAAGCCAGATATTACCGCCAACGGGAATGCCCCTGGTAAGCCTAAAAGAGTTGCACCTCCCCAGACCAGAAAGCCAATAATAAACATCAGGGTAATCTGCCCGCGGAAGAAAGCATCCCAGGTGGTCTTTAGTCGTTCCAATAAGGTTTCTATCTCATCATGGAATCGGATAGGGAAAAAACTCAACAATCCATCTTGCACTTTGTCAGCAGATAGGCTGAGGTAGATGCCTGAAAATATCAGGTAAATGAAAGCCAAGATCCCCGAAGTGACTGACCCAACCACACCAATCGCGACCCCAAAACTTACTGAAAAAGCCGACCCGATCGACTCAACAATCACCGGAAAGGAAGGCAAAGAAGGGTTAATATCGGTCGAAGTATTTTGTAGAATTGCCAAAATCGGATCTATCGTACTGTCGAGGTAAATCGCTAAACCAAGCACCTGAAAGCCGCTGTCCTTGAGCATAAGCAAGTTGCTTTCGGTCCATTGGAAAAGATCATTAATCAAGATCTGGTAATCGAGTTCAGCAAAATAGCGGACAGCTGAGAGGATCGATGGGATTAGAATAAGCGGAGCAGTCATCAAGATTGCAACCGCTAATAAATAGGTGATGATAACCGCTAGGTTGCGAGGAAACCGCAAGCGAATGGATAAAAAACCGATCAGCGGCCGGATTAGAAACGCGATCAGCGCTGATATGGTCAACAGGGCTAAAACCGAGCGGCTTATATAGAATACAAATATCCCAAATAGAACTAATGCTATACCGACAATATATTTGGTTGTCGCTTCCCATTCAGTGCTCATGAAAACCCTCATCAAGAAGAACTAAAGCTCAGATTGCGGCTCTTTCCGTGGGCTTGCCCACAACGGCTCACTGCAATCTTCATTCATTGCTACTCCAGAAAATTATAATCTACGGTATATAAAAAAAGACGACTTGGCCCAAGTACAGTGGGCCAAGTCTATAATCGTTTAAGAAGAATATTTGGCTTCTTGTAGACTATCCAGCAGCTTTGACTTGGAACGCAGCGACGAGTGAAAAAATACCGCCAACAATGGCAAAGATGCCCACTACAAACGGCAGACTTAATGTTGCAAAGAACAAGTTCGCCATGAGGAATAGACCTAAAATGATGCTCAAGACGCCCAAAACTCCTGCTCCCCAACCCCCTCCCTGGAAAGCCTGGATCAGCTTGACGATACCGATGATAATACCCTGGATTCCCAAGATAATAACCAGTGTCGCGGGAACGACAAGCGTGCTCCATAGCGGGTGCTGGATGATCAAGATACCTGCGATAATGCCCAGGATGCCAGCAAACAGCTTCCAGCCCCATTGGGAACTATCGATGAAGATGCTCACAATGCCGAAAATACCACTTACGAACCAGTAGATACCCAGCAGTTGGATAAGCACAAACGTGGCCGTGGCTGGGTTTACGAGCAGTAGCGCACCGATGATAATCGCGGCGATGCCTTCCAGTAACACTAGCCACCAGGGTATTGTGCTGACCGTGGATTGCGGTGCAGCTTGAGTTGCAGTTGCTTCTGTCATTTTTTCTCTCCTATGATTTGTGGATTGATTCTGCCGATATATTAATGTTAGATTAATTATATCATGCCCAAAACAGGTGTACAGATCTCCAGACAGATTTTCTGTCGCCTTACGAGCATTAAACACCAAACCAAGCTGTTGGCCGCGCCGCAAATCACAGCATTTTTTCCCGGGTGTTATCGTTCTATCCCGCGAGTTCCTTGGAGGCTGCCCGATCATCATCAACAACCAACCACATGGCGCCCAATCCAAGCAAGGCTGCCAGGAAACCGACCACCCAACCAAGTCCAGGTACGAAACTGAGTACCAACAACACCACCAAGCCAAATAACAACGGCCATACTCGGTGTTCAGCCGATTGAGGCGCCAGCCAGCGCAGTAACAGCATTCCGATCAAATAGGCAAGGATCAATTTGCTCAAATATGGAATGATGAAAAAGAATAGTATCAACGCCAAGGCTAATGCAGAATATCCCAACGTGAATGTAATAATCCCCAATACCCACATTGAGAGGTCGAATAGCAGCAATCCAAGTGTTGCGATTAAAACTACCAACACGATGGTGCCCACAATCACCAATGAGAACATCATAAATCCGCGTCCAGCGGAAAGCAGTGGAGATTTGGTGACTTTGATTGCCCAGTGGTTCAGTTTAACCGGGAAAAGCCAGACTGCAAAAAGCGCAAATACAAGCAGTGTGATGAATTCACGTGCCAACTCTGGGGCTGGTTCGTCAATTTCAACTTGCTTGCTCCTTGTTTGAATCGTGGCCGAAGGGTATATTTTTAATCGGATGTTTTGCTGGTGGGCATCCAGTAAGCTGCTCATTCTCAAGTTTTCGATCGGGGTTGTGGAGCGCAGCACTGCGGAATCTCTTAGTTTTCCAGCTGCGAAACTAATAGCAGAGGGAATTAGGTTCGAATAGTTAGCTTCCGAAGGATTTGGAGCATCTTCTGGGACGCCGATCGTGCCATTCACATTCAGGAAGATGATCGCGGTCCGTAAATGTCGCCCGATATCGCCTGCTAACTGAGCTTGTATACCTGCTGCGACCAGGTCGTCTTTTACCACTGCGCCTGCCTCGGTAAGAATGTTTACTGCCAAGATATAGATGTTACGACCAACAGACGAGCCACGGTTGAATGCAAGCCCGCGGCCAAGCCCATAGGCACTCCCACCAACTTCACTTGCGATCGTGATGTCATTGCCAAGAATGTAGATGCTGCCTTCAACCTTGCCATTGACGTCGATGATTTGGCCGACAGCGAATAGATCCCCTGTGACATCACCATCAACTTGGACATTGTTTCCTACAAGGAAAGCATCTCCCTCCACTATCTGTCCTGCCGGTATGCTGCTTCGAGGCCCAAAATCCT
>JBFENN010000040.1:0-21971 GCA_041551115.1 Anaerolineales bacterium | reverse complement strand
TTCTCCAATACCAGTCAAATAAGAACTGGGTGATCCTCCAAGGAAACCACGAAGAATATGTCCTCAACCAAACCAAGTGGGACTCCCAAAAGATAAATACCAAGTTCATGGTACACCGCGCCTCTGTTTGGACTTACGAACAGGTCCGTTCAGATATTAAAGCTATAGGAAATCTGCCTTCAATTCACCGCATAGATATCCCACCAATCTCAGAAGTCCGCTTCGCACACGCATCAATGCGCGGCAACCGGGATGGGATATATCGGGAAACGAGCAACCGCACACTAGCAAGGCAAATAGGTAACCCACCGGCTGTATTTTGTGTTGGGCATACACATAAACCGTTAATACGCCAATTGAATAGTACCCTGGTAGTTAACGCCGGCTCGGCTGGATTGCCTTTTGATGGTGATTCGCGACCAGCCTATGCCCAGGTCATCTTCAAGAATGGAATCTGGCAGGCGAAAATTGTTCGTGTGACCTACGATCTAGAGCTGGCAAAAAAGGATTATTACCAAACAGGCTATTTGAATGAGGCTGGTCCCCTAGCCCACCTTGTGTTGCATGAACTCGTCCGGGCGCAATCTCTGCTTTTTCATTGGTCTACTAAGTATCAAAAAGCTGTGACGTCGGGGGAAATGAGCATGGAAGACTCTGTAATTAAATTCCTATCACTTGTGTAAGCAAGTCGAAATTGCACGCAGCATACCTGTTTAATCTCGTATTCCTGCCGATTTAATAGTATGGAGATATACCGGTTCCAGGTACACTCGAAAACTGTACTCTATCCTAGAAAATGCCATCTGACCAAGAAGAAGAATTAATTTCATTGGAATCCTTACTTTATGAGATCAAATACGCCTATGACAATGCAAAATGAGTTATCCCCAACCAGCACAATAGACCATAATGAGTCCTCCGAACCAGCAAAGGGAGGGAAATCTTTGCCGCCTGAAACCATCTTGGTAGTAGATGACAATCGTCAGATAGCGAATTTCCTTTCTACGCAGCTTCTGCCTCAGCTCGGGTATCACTCCTTGGTAGCCCACTCTGGAAAAGAAGCCTTACGAGTCTTGGATGATAAATCTGTCTCCCTCATGGTCTTGGATTTAGAACTCCCCGATATGCAAGGTTTAGATATCCTCCGCAGGCTAGAAAAGCAAAATCGAAAAATTCCAGCGATCCTCGTAACTGGACATGGCTCAGAGCAAGTAGCGGTTGAAGCATTCCGACTTGGTGTTCAGAATTACATGACTAAACCGATCGACACCGAACAATTGGGATCTTCAATAAAGCAAGCCCTACGTGAGACACGCTTAGTTCGTGAAAGGGCTCAATTAACGACTCAACTGCGTAGGCAATTGAATTGGCAAACGACCTTAGCCCGAATCGGTCGCAGTGTTACTTCTTCGCTAAACCTTGACGATGTCTTGCGTCGCATTGTTGAAGCCGCAACCCACCTAACCCGGGCTGAAGAAGGCTTTCTAGCCTTATTAGAGAATAACTCCGACCAGTTATATATTAGGGCGGTAAAGAACATCGATTCAGAGAAGAGCAAAACAATGCGCTTGCCGGTAAACGATTCGCTAGTTGGTGTTGCTCTGCGAACCAAACGCCCGATCCGAACAACTACAGAAACGGATGAGGGGCCACTCATCAAGGTTAGTACGGGTTTCCTTGTCCACAGCTTGCTCCATGTTCCAATCTACGCCAAGGGAAAGCCTCTCGGCGTTCTCTCTGTCGTCAACCATTCTGCTCAAAGGCCATTCAAAGAGATTGATGAGGTATTGTTAATTGCATTGGCGGATTATGCCGCTGTCGCACTCGAGAACGCCAATTTGTATTCCCAGGCAAAAATGGAGATAACCGAACGTAAAAAAGTTGAGCAAGCTCTCCGCATCAGCAAAGACCGTTATGAATTAGCCATGCGTGGTGCAAACGATGGATTATGGGATTGGGAACTGCAGAATGATGAGGTGTATTATTCCCAACGCTGGAAAGGAATGCTCGGGTATGCGGACCGTGACATTAGCAGTTCATCTGATGAATGGATAAAACGAATCCATCCGGAAGATGTTGAAAAATTGAAGCTAGATCTCACTGCCCACTTCAAAGGTTCAACTTCTCATTTCGAAAATGAACACCGCATGCTTCATCGGGATGGTACATATCGCTGGATGTTGAGCCGAGGATTAGCAGTTTTTGATGAGAATAAAAAGGCATTACGAATTGCTGGGTCACAGACAGATATCACCGATCGGAAATACGCTGAAGAGAAATTATTACACGACGCATTCTATGATACGATGACCGGCTTACCCAATCGTGGATTATTCCTAGATCACCTTACCCTGGCAGTTGAACGTGCCAAGCGGAAAAAAGACTATCAGTATGCAGTACTATTCATGGACCTCGATCGTTTTAAGGATGTCAACGATGTGCATGGACACCTTACTGGTGACAAATTACTGGTAGCGGTGGCGCATAAACTCTCGAAACGTCTGCGAGCGACGGATACTTTTGCCAGATTTGGTGGTGATGAATTTGTAATCTTATTAGAAGACATCCAAAATATCAATGATGCTAATCAAGTTGTCGAGTGGATTATGCAGGAATTATCACAAACTTTCTCCATCGATGGACATGAAATCAATATCAGTGCCAGTATTGGTATTGTGATGGGCGAAAAATCATACCAAACCCCCGATGATGTATTGCGGGATGCAGACATCGCACTCTACAATGCAAAGGGCAAAGGGAAATCTCGCTCGGAGCTGTTTACTCACGAGATGCGTGATCAAGTAATAGAACGTTTAGAATTGGAAACCGACTTACGACGTGCAGTGCAGAATGATGAGCTGACCATACATTACCAGATCATTTCATCGCTCAAAACAAACCGGGTTGTTGGCTTTGAAGCTCTAGTTCGCTGGAACCACCCTCAGCGTGGATTACTTCAACCGGGTGAATTCATCCCATTCGCAGAAGAGACCGGTCAAATAATCGCCATCGATCGCTGGGTGATGGAAAAAGCTTGTTCGCAGCTCAAAGAATGGCAGGATGAATACGCCAACTTAGAACCAATATATATGAGCGTAAATATGACCACGAGTCACCTCACGCACCCAGATATCACCGACTTTATCCAATCAATCATTCAGAAAACGGAGATTGCTCCAGATTGTCTGAGAATCGAAATTACCGAGAGCGCTATCCTTGAATATACTGAGGATAACGCTGAAATTTTACAGCGTATTCGAGACCTCGGAGTACAGGTGCAAATAGATGATTTTGGGATCGGCTATTCTTCTTTGAGCTATCTCTCCAAATTCCCGATAAATGGTCTAAAAATAGATAACTCCTTCATCAATACGATCAATACAGATAACAGCAATCTACAAATTGTTCAAGCGATTATCTCACTGTCAAATGAGCTGGGTATTGGGGTTGTTGCGGAGGGCATTGAAGATGGGGCACAGCTGGACCAGTTGAAGAAGCTTGGATGTGAGTTTGGGCAGGGTTATTACTTATCAAATCCTATGGATCGTACAAATATGAAGAATAAGCTCAAGGAAGTGAACACAAATACAGGTATTCTATGTTAGGATAGTAAAACATAATAATGGCCGCCATCCCGACTCACCTGATGGCGGTTTTTGTTTTCTACTCCCCGCACAAAACCTAATGCTTACTGTAAGATAAGCCAACCCCAAAACGTAGACAGTCCTCTATCTGGACATGTTCATAAGATAAGACATAATCAATAGATTTAGTCTGTAATCGCCACTTCTTTCTTATTCGATAATAACTCCCGACAGATCCTCTTCCGGTTGCGGATAGTTCATGTCCAAGTCCTCTAAGGTTTTAATGACAATTTCACTGACCACCAGGTTGCGGTACCATTTTCGATTTGCCGGAATAATGTACCAAGGTGCCCAATCCGTACTTGTTTTGGAAAGCATGTCTTCGTAGGCTCGTTGATAATCAAGCCATAATTTCCTTTCTTTCAGATCCCCACTTGAGAATTTCCAGCGTTTTTTTTCTTCATCTAATCTGGCTTGTAAGCGCTGTTTCTGCTCTTCCTTGTTGATATGCAGGAAGAATTTCAGGATTGTAACGCCTTCGTCATTGAGCATGCGCTCAAAATTATTAATATGATTAAAACGCCTCATCCATCTCTGTTTCGATACCAGATTGTGAACCCGTACGACCAAGACATCCTCGTAATGACTGCGGTTGAAGATCATGATTTGCCCCTTCCCGGGGACATGCTGGTGAACACGCCAAAGGTAATCATGATCGAGTTCAACGGGAGTGGGCACTTTATAACTTGTGACAGATACACCTTGTGGATTGACACCTTCGAATACATGGCGAATGGTGCCGTCCTTCCCACCGGTATCCATCGCCTGTAAAACGATCAACACCTTTTGTTTATGCTCTGCATATAACAATTCCTGTAAGCTCTCTAACCTCTGGTTCAAATGCAGTAATCTTTGTTTACCTACCTGTTTACCTTCTGGGAAAAATCGCTTATCCATTGGATCATGATCCAATAAAGTTATTTTCTCACCAGGTTGTACTCGATAATCATCCATGAGATATCTCCATCTAGTCTGTAGGTATGGTTTTGTGATGATAACACAGTTAATATTTGTTAAATCTGATTTCTGCAAGATAAAGATCATACTCTGCAACCTAATATTCCTTAACTGGCCTCTCAAATAGAGGTTATCTGCTAAAATAACTCTATCTTACCGGTACAAATGAGACATATAGCTATGATAAGTATGACTTCATCGAGCCAAACATTTCAAGTGACGCAGATTCAAGCCCAAGCAAAGACCTCTGAATTGGAGGAAGTGGTTGTTGAGCAACCTGTATCATTGACTGTCAATGGTGAGCTATGGTTGACCTTTATGTGTACGCCCATCGACCTGGATACATTGGCAGTTGGATTTCTGTTCAACGAACGCATCATAAACCATAACTCAGACATCGAAAATCTCCGTCTATGCGCATCTGGAGATAATATTGATATCTGGCTTAAGAAAGTAGTGAAGAAGCCTCAGGATTGGCAGCGAACATCAGGCTGTTCGGGAGGTTTTACTTCTGTGAGGAATACATCCGGATTACCTATCAACACCACCAGCCCTTTACTAACCGCTGGCCAAATAAGCACCCTGATTGAACAGTTGTTTAGCGCACAGAGGCTCTACGAGATAACAGGTGGTGTCCATACCACTGGGTTATCAGATGGAAGCAGTATCGTCTTCGTTGCTGAGGATATTGGCCGTCATAATACGCTTGATAAGATCGCGGGGCAATTAATACTTTCGGAGACAGAATTGCGGGAGAAAATCATAATCACAACCGGGCGGATAAGCTCAGAGATGCTGCAGAAATCATCTAGAATGGGGGCTGCGGTTGTTATCTCCCGAACATCACCTACATCATTATCTATAGAAGATGCGGACCAACTGGGAATAACGTTAATTGGGTACGCTCGCCGCAATCGCATCAAGGTCTATACACATCTAGAACGTTTTTCTGGTATCTCATAAGAGTACTATATTGATCAACCAGACCTTACCGATTAAACCCCTGGTTCCATTACGTTTTATCTAAAGATAGAGACACGTCCAACACGCATATAAACGCTGGATAGTGTTTCCGAATCTCTGAATGATTACTACCAATAGTATAATCACCCAGATTATTTCTATAAATGACAAACCAATCATCGGCTGCTGGTAACACACTATGAGCCATAGCACCCAGAGATTCCTGATTCAGAATGAACATCTTTCTGGTGAGACCTTCTTTTGGCATGCCGGTCCGGTTGGCATTTTACTCCTTCATGGCTTCACAGCTACTACCGCTGAGGTTCGCCCCCTAGCAGTGAGCTTAGCATCGCAAGGATACACAATCCTAGCACCTCTCTTGCCAGGACACAATACAACTCCAGCTGACCTAAACAGCAGTCGCTGGCAAGATTGGGTCGATGCAGCCGAATCCGCCTATATCACCATTCGTCAACATTGCCAGATTGTTATTGTTGGTGGTGAGTCCATGGGAGGCTTGCTCGCTCTGTATCTCGCAAGCCAACATTCAGAAATCGCGGCCATCCTGGCATATGCGCCAGCCTTAAAATTAAATCTATCGAAAACGAATCGGATCCAGCTCCAATTCCTTGCCCTGATTAAACCCTATATCAAAAAACCTAAAAATGATGGTGACCTCCTTTGGCAAGGATATACGGTTAACCCATTGAAGGGTGTCCTCCAGCTGCTTAAATTACAAGAGGCTGTGAGGCCGAAATTACCTGAAATTTGCCAGCCTCTGCTCATCATCCAAGGCCGATTAGATCCCACGGTACACCCCTCTGTCCCAGGTATGCTCTCATCACAAGTGCAGTCGGACTTCGTCGAGGTGAAATGGATGGAACACTCAGCGCATGTAGTCATCTTGGATCAGGAGCATGAAGAGGTAGGGACAATCACCCAACATTTTATTGCCCGGGTTTTAAGCTCCAAGAATTTGCGCCATTGATATCGAACAAACAGAAATTTTATGTCCAGACCTCTGCGCTGGTTTGATGCCATCACAATTAATATTTACTTCACTGGACTAACAACTGTCTCCCAGACTCTAACTCCCCTGGTGATTCCTTTGCTGGTCCAGCAATTTGTAGGTACCGGTCAACAAGGTGGATATTACGGGCAGATCCGGTTGTGGTCTTTAATGACCGCTCTAATCATTCAATCATTTATGGGACTGCTATCAGATCGTTCCCGGGCTAAATGGGGTCGTCGTAGACCATTCATATTCTTGGGAACAGTTTTTGACCTGTTGTTTATCACCTTGATCGGGATTTCAGCCGTTATGGAAGGTATTGCAGGGTTTTGGTTTCTTTTTGTAATGGTTTTATTGCTGCAAGTTAGCTTGAATACAGGACAGGCTGCAGCGCAACCGCTTATCCCAGATTTGGTGCCCGATGTCAAACGGGGGCTTTTTTCTGGAATTAAGGCTTTATTCGAAGTGCCATTTCCGCTGATACTGGTCGCTTTTACGATCGGGAGAATGATCGCTGGGGGGAGGTACTGGATAGGATTGATAACTGCTATGGTTGTTCTGGTCATTTCGATGATCCTCACAATGTTTGCCCCTGAGAAACCCAATCATAATTCAATTGAAAAAATCGATTGGAATCCTTTATTCCGCTTGATAACAATGACAACCGTTTTTACACTAATCATCGTAGGGATGGGAAAAGCCTCCCTCGAAATTACCAATCTTTTCGCGAACCATCTTACAGAAAGTGGCACCCTGCTATCGATTGGGTTAGTTGGAATTGCTGCAATGGTATTGACAATCGGGGTAGGTGTTTGGCTAAGCATACGGATCAGCTTAGGCGAGAATGCCAAGAGCAATCCATCATACACTTGGTGGGTTATCAACCGATTAGCTTTCTTGGTCGGTGTTACAAATATCGCTAGCTTTGCAGTATTCTTCCTGCAAAGCCGGCTCGGTCTCGAGCGGGAGCAAGCGGCTGGTCCTGCTAGCCAGCTCATCATGGTTGTCGGGGTATTTATATTACTTTTAGCTGTACCTAGCGGTTGGCTTGCAGACCGCTTTGGTCACAAATCATTAGTCATAATTAGTGGTTTCTGCGGGGCGTTAGGTGCGTTTTTATTGATTAGCGCTCCAAATCTAGCTTGGATATACGCCGGGGCGATTTTGATTGGCTCTGCCGCTGGGACATTTTATACCTCCAACTGGGCGTTAGGAAGCACCCTTGTTCCAAAAAATGAAGCCGGACGCTATCTAGGAATATCAAACCTAGCCGGTGCTGGCGCTGGTGCCGTGGGAGCATATATTGGCGGACCTTTGGCAGATTACGTCACCCGCTATGCTCCTGATGAACCCGGCCTGGGGTATGTTCTTTTATTCTCTATATACGGTATATTATTGTTGGCATCTGCCATGATCGCTTTTAAAATTATGCCAATTAAAATTTAAGTTTAAGCAAATATCTATCTCGGATGAACTATCATAAGTTATTCAATCATAAGTGAGGAATTGTCATCATGCCGAAATATATTGCTGCAATCGATCAAGGTACAACGAGTACACGCTGCATACTTTTCTCCAAGAGCGGGTCTGTGATCACTTCCTCGCAGCAGGAACATAGACAGATTTTCCCGGAACCGGGCTGGGTAGAACATGATCCGCTAGAAATCTGGGAACGAACCAAGAATGTCTGCTCTAATGCAACATTTAAGGCGAAAATTCAACCTGGAGATATCGCTGCGGTGGGCATTGCCAACCAGCGGGAAACGACAATTGTTTGGAATCGCTTAACTGGAGAACCTTACTATAATGCCATCGTCTGGCAGGACACCCGGACAAAAGAAATCTGTGATTTGCTTGTCTTAGATGGCGGGATAGATCGCTTCCGCGATACAACGGGTCTGCCGATCTCAGTATATTTTTCGGGACCAAAAATCAAATGGATCCTGGATAATGTCGATGGCGTACGGGGGGCAGCTGCCAAAGGAGAGGCCATTTTTGGAAATGTAGACGCATGGCTAACATGGTGGTTGACCGGAGGCCCAAACGGAGGGGCACATGTCACCGATGTTACCAATGCCAGCCGTACACTCATGATGGATCTGCAGACCCTATCCTGGGATGATGAAATTTTGCGGATCCTAAATATCCCCCGCAGCATGCTTCCGGAAATTGTTCCCTCCAGCGACCCTCAAACCTGGGGCACCACCTTCCCCAACAAGCCCTTCAACAGCGAAATACCTGTGTGCGGTATTGTCGGCGACCAGCAAGCTGCATTAGTAGGACAAGCATGTTTCAATCGAGGTGATGCAAAGAATACCTACGGCACGGGTTGTTTCATGCTTTTGAATACTGGCCCAAATCTCGTCAGATCTGACACCGGTTTGCTTACCACGATAGCCTATCAATTTGGCGATAGTCCAGCGCATTATGCCCTTGAGGGTTCTATTGCGATCACCGGTGCCTTGGTTCAATGGTTGCGAGATAATCTTGGTCTCATCAAAAGCTCAGCCGAAGTGGAAGAACTGGCTTATAGCGTGAATGACAATGGGGGAATATACTTCGTACCGGCTTTCTCCGGTTTATTTGCACCCTACTGGCGATCTGATGCACGCGGGGTGATTGTTGGATTGACCCGCTATATAAATAAAGGCCACCTTGCCCGAGCTGTGTTAGAGGCAACTGCTTACCAAACACGCGAGGTCCTTGATGCTATGGAAAAAGATTCTGGAACAGAGCTCAGCTCACTGAAGGTTGACGGGGGGATGGTCAATAATAATCTACTGATGCAGTTTCAAGCAGATATTCTTGGTGTACCTGTTGTCCGACCAAAAGTGGCTGAAACGACCGCCCTTGGAGCAGCATATTCAGCCGGATTAGCCTCGGGATTCTGGGACTCCCTGGAGGATTTACACGACAATTGGCAAATGGACACTTCCTGGCAGCCATTGATGGATAACCGAACTCGATCAGACCTGTATCAAGGTTGGCTAAAAGCGGTGGAGCGTTCACTCGGCTGGGTTGAATAAAACAGCTCCACCATTAGACAATTTACTACTGCTGTTATGGGCGCAATTCAAACCGACATTAGTCGGCTGCCCCATTTGTGCAAAAACTCATCCATGTAATACAACTTCCCTGCTTATCGGGAGTTCTACAAGTAGAGGGAGCAACTCGCGGTATCATGAGGGTGTTATGTATTAAAAGTAGGATAATTTATATTCACAAACGGTAGTTCAAATTGACGAAGTTTCATAATAATTGGGATCAAATTTAGATGAAATTTACATTGAGCAAGTAATTAAATATGTCGACTCACCCTCTACAAATATTCAGCGGCTCTGCCCACCCTGCCCTTGCGGTCGAAGTAGCAGATTACTTGGGAACCGGTATAGGTAAATCTACTACACGCCGCATGCCTGATAGTGAAACCTATGTGACAATCGATGAAGCAGTTCGCGACAAAGATATTTTCTTAATCCAACCTTGTACGATTCCTGTCAATGACAGTTTAATGGAAGTGCTGCTGTTTCTAGACGCTTTTCGTAGAGCTAGCGCTCATTCCGTTACGATTGTAATGCCTTACTTCCCCTACGCCCGCCAAGACAGGATGGCCCGTGGGCGCGAAGCCATCAGTGCGCGGGTGGCAGTAAATTTACTAGAAACCCAAGGCGCCTCCCGAGTCATATTTATCGACATCCACAATCGAGCCATCCAAGGGTTCTTCACGATACCGGTTGATCCTCTTAGTGCTTTACCCTTATTGGCAGAACAGTTCATTGGGGGAAAATTTCGCAACGCTTCGATCGTCAGTCCAGATGTAGGTCGAGCTGGTATGGCGGGGCGTTTTGCAGAATTGACGAACTTGCCGCTTGTGGTTATGCACAAACGTCGAACAGGAGTTGATACAACCGAGACAACCCATGTTGTTGGTGATATAAAGGGCAGGCGCCCCATCGTTATCGATGATTTGATGGCCGGGGGAAGTGTATTGAAGCAGATTGATGCGCTCTATGAGTTAGGAGCGGAGGGGGAAACATACTTTGCAGTTACTCATGCCATCCTGCTCCCAACGGCAATCAAAATCCTAATGCAAGATGAACGAATTGAAAAATTAGTAGTTTCAAACACACTTCCACTGAGACCGGAACAAACCAATCCTAAAGTCGAAGTGATCTCAGTAGCTCCTCTGCTAGCAGACATCATTCACCGCATCCACAAAGGAATTAGTATTTCAGAAAAACTAGTCTATGCATAAAGAATATTCGCTTATCAGCGATCTGTTTTTAGGAGCAGAGATCGTTTTGGATCAATAGCTCAAGCAGAGGAAGCATGAAAGAACAATTTTGGTATGGCTGGTGTGTGTTTGGGGGTTTCTTTTTCTTTTTGCTGATTTACCAATCCATAATATTAGCCATAGGTTCGTTAGTAACCCAGATCATGGACACTTGTATAATTGCCGTTGCCCAGATGGGAAGCGCCGTCTTGACGCCTCTGCTTGCCCGTACCTTAGCTTGGGAATCGTCGTTTCAGCTCGCAATATCTGGTGTATACACATCTGCCTGGGCATTAGTCACAGTTTTCTTCGCATTTACAGCTCACATATTGCCGCAGGAAATCTGCATTTTACGGGCTCAAATGCATTCTCGGGCTGAAATGAACACACAGGCCTCCAACGCATAATTGATAACGATCCTAAGTAAGTCTCGAATCCCATGACTCGCTCCCGAATCACTAGCAAATGGTGGATCTTACTTGCAATCGGAGCGGGTACATTTATGTCGGCACTTGACATAAGTGTTGTAAACACCATTTTACCGGTCGTATCCAAAGTTCTTGGTGTGGATGTCGCAACCGTTGAATGGGTGGTGATTATTTACTTGCTGCTAGTGAGTGGATTATTACCCATTTTCGGTCGCCTAGGCGATATGTATGGGCACAAACCAGTCTACCTCACTGGTTTTGCGATTTTCATTCTGAGTTCTGTTCTATGTGGTCTGTCACCAGCAATCCACTATTTGATCATATTTCGTGGTCTGCAGGCTTTAGGAGCAGCAATGCTTTCCGCAAATTCTCCCGCCATATTGACAAAAAACTTCCCTGCTGAGCAGCGTGGACAAGCGTTGGGATTGCAGGCAACCATGACATACTTGGGTTTAACTATCGGGCCTTCCCTTGGCGGTTGGTTGACTGATCTCTTCAACTGGCAGGCAGTATTCTTTATCAATGTCCCAGTTGGGATAAGCGCACTGGTGCTAAGCATGATTTTCATTCCAAAGGATCGACGCTCTTATAGGAGCGAAAGATTTGATTGGGGCGGGGCGCTCCTCTTTATGTTCAGCCTAATTACGCTCTTATTAGCACTCAATCAAGCTCATAATTGGGGTTGGGCTTCTCCATTGACAATCGGCTTAATATCTTTTGCTCTTACCCTGTTTGTATTATTTATATATCTTGAAAAGCGTACCCCTAATCCAATGATTGATCTGAAATTATTTTCTCAAAGAGTGTTTTCTTTATCAGTTACAAGTGCCATAATCAATTATATTTGTGTCTATGCGATAGTTTTTCTTATGCCTTTCTACTTGATTGCAGGGCGTGAATTTAGTCCTTCTCAAGCCGGATTGATCCTCACCGCACAACCCATCGTAATGGCAGTAATCGCACCTCTGAGCGGTACTATCTCCGATCGGATTGGAACCAGACCCCTTACTGTTCTTGGAATGGCATTCTTAGCAGTAGGACTTTGGTTCCTATCACGCTTGAACGCTCTCTCTCCGATTGGTGAAATTATTCTGGCACTAAGTGTGTGCGGACTAGGTATCGGTATCTTTATTTCTCCTAATACGAGCGCTCTGCTGGGTGCTGCGCCAAGAGCACGTCAAGGTATCGCAGCTGGAATTATGGCAACTTCACGGAACGTCGGTATGGTTTTGGGAGTTGGACTTGCCGGCGCAGTTTTCAATACCGTTGTAGCACAATTCCCGCAGCCGGTTGAAGCAAGTAGACACCTAGCTATCTCATATAGTTTCATGGTAGCAGCAGTGATTGCAGTCATCGGCATGTTCACTGCGCTATCTGCTGGTAAGAAAATTGATCTCTAAGAATTTCCCCATCATTAATGAAGCTATGACAGGCAGCTTCCCCTATTCGATACGTAACTACCAACCAGGTGATTTTGAAGACTTACTAAACTTGATCAATCATTGCTCGCGCCCAGATGAAGAACCCTTTCGTATGACAGCCGCTCAACTGAGAGAGAAATTAACCGCTCCCGATACCATACCAGGAAAGGATTTTTTTATCGTAAGAACATCTGCCCAGCAGGTAGTGGGGTACTGCGAAGGATTCCTGCGGAAGAGCGCGGATGCACAATTATATTTGACGCGCGCTTCAATCTTACCTGAATATCGACATCAAAGGATTGGTAATGCACTGCTCTCACATCTGTGGAAGCGGGTGATCGAACTCACCGCTCAGTTCCAAATTGCCACCATATTGGGTGCCAGGGTGACTGCACAAAATATATACGCTAGGCAATTATTTGAACAATTCAATATGCAAAAGAAGCGTACCCTAGTAGAGATGGTTCGCGACCTTTCCATAGGAATTCCCCAGCTTCAAATACCAACCGGCATAATGCTGATATCCTGGCGGGATTTCGGCGATATCTTATCAGTTTTAGAAGCGCGAAACCAAGCCTTCCGAGACCACTGGAATTTCGTCCCCGAAACACTCGAAAGATATCACCACAACTTGGCAAGTGGGAAATTCTCTCTCGAGCATAGTATGATTGCATTGGAAAATGATCAAGTCGTCGGCGGGGTAATATGTCAGACTGGGGAGACTATAAACTCATTCCGCAGAGAGAACCAAGCTTACCTAATAAACCTTTTCGTTGAGCAAGCATCACGCAAGCGAGGAGTCGGCACGGCACTTCTGGTTTCCGCCATGCAAACTGCTAAAGACTTGGGCCACGCGTCAATCGCCCTAAAAGTTGATTCAGAGAATCAAACTAGTGCCATTCAGATTTATACAAAAGCGGGATTTAGAGATAAAATCCACTGGGTGGTTTATCAACGGGTTTGCGATCTTGAATTTATATAAAGCTCACTCTTCGCTAATCTTTACTATGATACACTACAAAAGTATTTTAATCAGACCAAGTAATATCAATATCGAGACCTAAGGTATGTCAAAAGAGCAAGAAGGTACCATCCGGGGATTAAACCACAGCCGGAAGCGAATGTTGTCTGCCATCGAAGGTTTGAATGAGGTCCAAGCTAGTTCAATAGCTGTGGTCGGAGAATGGACGGTTAAAGACCTGCTTGGACATATCACGTCCTGGGATACAACTCTCCTCCACCCATTAAGACTTTTTCATGCAGGTGGCGATTTCACAATTGAGCCAATCGACGATTATCATACCTGGAATGATGAACAAGCTGCATATAGGTCTAAGCAAACCTACTCAAAGACCTTTAGAGAGTTTGAGGATATTCGTAGTGCTCTCATCAGACGATATAAAAAGCTGCCGGAATCAATTTTGTCCCAGTTATTTACCGCCCCTTGGGGTGACATATGCACAATATCGAAAATGTTAGCAGGTCTTGCCTGGCACGAAACTGAACACGCCAAAGAGATCTCTCATTGGAGCAAACGGGTGATTCTCGAGATTTGAAATAATTACTTCTTTAAGTAATTTCATCTCAAAATTTCAGACGACGATTCAAACAATTACTCGGAGGGGACGCAATGGTAAAGATTATTACAGATACAACTGCCGCCTTACCTCAGGAGGTAGCAGATCAGCGACGCATACCAGTAATTCCTCAAATTGTTTCTTTTGGTGAAAAATCTTACTATGAAGGTCGTGATATTGATACAGCGATGTTTATGAAACTCTCCAATCCTCTCCAATTCTACCAAAGACAGCTGCCCCGCCCCCAGAACTATTTTCTCAGGAGTTTGAACGTTTACAGCCTAATGGAGCACCTATCCTCTGCATCCATCCATCAAGTGAATTAAGCGGGACAGTACGCTCCGCAAGAGTTGCGGCCAAAGATTTCCCAAAAGCAGATATCCAAGTTATCGACACTCGCACCATCGGTTCACCGCTCGGAAGTATTGTCCTAGTAGCATCTGAGATGGCCCATGCTGGTGCGGATATCGACGAAATCAGTACACGGATTCGTAATCTCATTCCTCGCGGTCGGGTCTATTTTTTAGTTGACACTCTCGAATATTTGGCAAGAGGAGGACGAATAGGGGGGGCTTCAAAATTGCTTGGAGGTATCTTGAAGATTAAACCCATTTTAGCACTTATGAATGGCCTAGTTGACCAATATGAACGGGAGCGGACAAAAAGTCGAGCAGTTGCTCGGCTCAAGGAAATTGTTCTTGAACAAGTTCCCCGGCGTACTGATTCATATCTAACCATAATGCACGCCGGTGTGTATGATCGCGGTTTGGCACTAGCTCATGACCTATGATGTGAACTGCAGTTATCCGACATACCAATCTACCATGTCCATCCCGCAATTATCACTCATGGAGGTCCCGGCATCCTCGCAGTAGCTTTCTTCATCTAGCTTGTTTATGGTCGGTAACTTTCAGAAATAAAAGGGATCAATTCGATATACGCCGGGGGTTATTCCTTACAATTTTAGGTTGCTGACAAAGCATTAACTTTACAGATGCTTGCCAATAGAAATTCTTTTGTATTCCAATTTAGCTCTCAGGATTCCCTTTGATGTTGCTCATACAGCCCACTCTACTCTTTTTAATCCGGTCTTGAGCGAAATTGAGCTGAGTTTCGTAGGTCGTTTTGGCGGTAAAATTCAATTAGCCCTCTTTTCCTTGAGATTTCTTATAGGATACCTGTACAAGGTTGGGGCAGTAGCTGCGTTGGCAAGTTCATTTAGTGGATTTCACAATGACGATATCGATCATAATAGATAATTTACTACTCCGAAAAGGATGATTTCAATCGTTTGCCGAACCTGGTATATTCATTTACCCCATTTGATACAGACAGAGTGATATGAATATGAATAGTAAACAAATATTTCCATCTGGAATCAAAATGTTAACATGGAACTTAGGTCTCTATTAGCCCGCTGGCATGCCGAGCCATCTATTGGGGGGAATATTGTCTATTGGCACAGTCAGATGAAAAGGTCACCCAGGTGGGCTCAATTCCCACCTAACTTGCAGCCGGCGGTTGTTGAAATGCTCAACAAGCAAGGCATTCAGCAATTGTACACTCATCAGGCAGAGGCTTTCCAGATAGCCACAGCAAATCAGAACTGTGTTATTGCCACCGGGACTGCAAGCGGCAAAACGATGTGCTTCAACCTGCCGGTCATAAATTCTTGGTTCAACCACACTGCCCAGCGCGCAGTCTATATCTACCCAACGAAAGCATTAGCTCAAGATCAATTTGCTTCTCTTCAGGCATCCATCCAAAATCTAGACCCATCACTAGAGGATATTGAGCACCAAGAACCGACTCAAACAAGCAGCAAGCAGGAGTTTAACAAATTGATCATCGGTGTATATGATGGTGATACACTGAAGAGTTCCCGCCCTAAGATCCGTAACCATGCAAATATTATCTTCACGAATCCCGACATGCTGCATAATGGTATTATGCCCCACCATACCTCCTGGGCTCACTTCTTCAGCAACCTTAAGTATGTAGTCATCGATGAGATCCATATATACCGGGGAGTCTTTGGTTCACATGTCGCCAATGTATTACGTAGATTAAAACGTATCTGCGCATTCTATGGGTCACAGCCCCAGTTTATACTCACTTCGGCCACAATCGGAAATCCGCAAGAACTTGCCGAGCAGTTAATTGCTGAACCAGTAACACTTGTGTCCGATGATGGGTCGGCACGGGGAGCACAAGAATTCTTGATCTATAACCCTCCAATCGTCGATCGTACGCTTGGTATCAGGCGCAGTGCAGCTCAAGAGACAGTTCGTCTTGCTAACGATTTAATTGCGTATGAAATCCAGACAATTCTATTTGCTAGATCACGTCGCTCCGTTGAGATCACTCTTACCTATTTACGACAGAAGATAGACAGCCAAGAACATCTCCAAGACAGTGTCTCCTCGAAACGTAGCTCGCTGATCCGCGGATACCGTAGTGGGTATTTACCTCATCAAAGACGCCAAATTGAACAGGCATTACGTAAGGGAGAAGTTCGAGCAGTGGTTGCTACAAATGCACTCGAACTCGGAATCGATGTAGGTGGTATGGGTGCTGCACTGCTGATGGGATATCCTGGGACGATCGCAGCGTCAAAACAACAAGCAGGTCGCGCAGGACGGGGTTTGGATGATTCTCTGGCAGTGCTTATAACTACCGCAGCTCCCTTAGACCAATTTCTAGCAAAGAACCCGACCTACTTTTTTGATCGCTCACCAGAACGAGCATTGATCAACCCAGACAATCCGCTTATTCTACTTGACCATTTGCGCTGTGCTGCATTTGAGCTTCCAATCAGCGCAAGTGAAGTATATGGTGAGCTTAACACTGAGAACCTTGTTGAATACTTGGATTATTTAGTATCCACCGGGTTATTACATCGTGATCGTGACAAGTACTATTGGATGGCAGAGAAATATCCTGCTCAAGATATATCCCTGCGGAGTGCTTCGGTCGATAATATCTTGCTTCAGATTCCTAGCGGAGATACCATGGTTACGATTGGCGAAGTGGATTTCGCTAGCTCTCATTGGATGGTCCACCCAGGCGCCGTTTACCTGCATGAAAGCCAAACTTACTTCGTTGACGAATTAGATTTATTCTCAAAAACAGCACGTCTAATACCTAGTAATACCGATTACTACACAGAACCCCTCCAAGAAAGCACCATATCGCTCATCGATGAATTTGAGCAATCACACACAACTGGTGCAATGAAATCACACGGAGAAATTAATGTCACCTCCCAGATGACAGGCTTCCGCAAAATCAAATGGTACACCCACGAGAATATCGGTATGGGTACAGTTGAGTTGCCACCTACCGAACTTTTCACAACCGGCTATTGGTTTTCTCTGAACGAAAGAACAGTCGACTATTTACGGGATCAGGGATTGTGGAGCAGTGAGGAGATCGACTATGGGCCAAATTGGCTGAAACAGCGTCATCTCGCTCGGGAGAGAGATGATTTCACGTGCCAGGCTTGCGGATTATCGGAATCCAACCAGCAGCACGATGTTCACCATCGCATCCCTTTTCGGCTTTGCCGAGATGCAGATGGTATGATTTCGTACCGGCTAGCTAATCGACTGGATAATCTAGTTACGTTGTGCCGAAATTGCCACCGTCGAGCTGAAACAGCTGTTCGGGTCAGGAGTGGTATCGCAGGACTAGCATACCTGTGCCACAACCTTGCACCTATCTTTCTAATGTGTGATAGTCGTGATCTTGGCATCCATACCGATCCAAAATCAACGCTTACAAACGGTCAACCGACAATCGTGCTCTACGATCAAATTCCGGCAGGGATCGGCCTCTCTCAAACATTATTCCAACTCCATGACGAGCTAATCGGCCATGCCAATATGTTGATAAACGAGTGTGAATGTGAAGATGGATGTCCGTCTTGCGTCGGTCCTGGTGGTGAATCTGGAAGGGGCGGGAAGGAGGAAGCTATAGCAATATTGCATGCCCTCACCAACTGAATTTCGTATGCGGATCTACAACGTTTTTAAGCATTCCTGCCATCGCTCCCCTCAAAATCAAGCGATCGTTATCAAACTCACCGCCCTTATACCTTTCTATCAACCTTATCCGCTCTTTTGAACCGAGCACAAACATTCTCTCATAGTGAAGTGACTGCTGCAGCGACGGCAAGAGACATCAAGATCATAATTCCTTATTTCCACTACGTTAATTCATCTTGATTTGTTTTAATCCATGGTGATGGTAATGGCTATGCGCATCATTTGTACGCTTTGCCCGTGTATACATAATTTCTTCATCGTTTTGCACAAGTTTCACGACCACCGATAAATTGCGTTACTAATAAGTCATCAGAGTATAGGTTATGAAATCCATTTCGATCTGAAGATGATATCATTGGGAGCAATGATTGCCAATCAGAATTCTAGCGTATATAAATCCTGTTTGATAATGTAAAGTGAGTAATATATGGGTTTGAGTATCGGTATTATTGGGTTGCCAAACGTCGGAAAAAGTACCCTATTCAATGCACTAACCGGTGCGCAGCATGCAGTTGTTGCCAATTACCCATTCTGTACTATTGAACCAAACCGAGCCATCGTGGAGGTACCTGATACTCGCTTGGAAGAACTCGGTCAACTAGTCAAGGTTCCAAATGTAATTCACGCAACTGTTGAATTTATTGATATCGCTGGTTTGGTAAAAGGAGCCAGCCGTGGTGAAGGACTAGGAAACCAATTTCTTGCGCAAATTCGCAATACCGATGCCATTGTGCAGGTCGTTCGCTGCTTCGATGATCCTAACGTTGTTCACGTGAACCCGCAACCTAACCCAATTTCAGATATCGAAGTCGTAAACCTAGAATTGACACTGGCTGATTTAGATCAGTTGGAAAGAAAAATCGAACGTCTTGAAAGCGAAGTGAAAGGTGACCGTAAACTTCTACCAGTTCTGAGCTGCGCCAAAGATCTAGCTGGGCACCTTGAAACTGGACAACCGGCTCGCAGCTTTTCTGGACACGACAAAAATGTAGTAGACAATATTGCCCGAGAACTGCGTTTTCTGACTGCAAAACCGGTCATCTATACTGCCAATGTCGATGAGACAGGTTTAGCCGAAGGTAATGCATACTCAGAGGCTGTCCAAGAGATTGCTGTAAAGCAAAACGCAGAAATGGCAATCGTATGTGCAAAACTGGAAGAAGAATTAGTTACCATGTCGCCAGAAGAGCGTCAAGAATTCTTGGAGCTCGCAGGAGCAAACATGGGTGGATTGCAACAGGTCATACAAAAAGGTTTCCATGCACTAGGTTTGATAAGCTTCTTCACAAAAAACGAAACCGAAGTACGCGCCTGGAACATTCCTGCTGGGACCACCGCACCTAAAGCAGCAGGCGTGATCCATACAGATTTTGAACGCGGTTTTATCAAGGCTGAAGTGGTTCCGTTTAGAACGTTTACCAACTTTGGCAGCGACACAGCAGTGAAATCTGCCGGAAAAATGCAGCTAGAAGGCAAGGGCTATATCGTCCAAGATGGCGATGTGATCTACTTCCGCTTCAATATATAATTCGTTGAAAAAAATTGATCGGAAATAAAACTTCCAAGAACAACATAATCCATAAACGTATTTATGGAAGCGCCGATTCCCCACGTCTTTGGGTGTGATTATACTGCCATACTATCGCAACAGGTGCCAACGCAGCTAAGGCAACCAGGGCAGATGCAATAAAACAGATTATGGAGATGAGCAGTACAGGGGGTGCCAAAAAAACCACCGCGCCAGAGATACTGCTGATGAGGAAAAGTAATATCGCTGCTCCCAGAATCCAACTAGAAGCTCGTTTACCGCGCTTAAGTGATGACCGCCGGATTCCTGTCACCTGGCCGGATTGGCCATTTATGAAGATGGGAACAGGTTTATCATCATCATCCCGGTAATACGTAGCATATACTGGCTGCAGTAATAACGTCCAGGATTGAGAACTAAATGTAGGTTTCCATCGAAAATTACGCTGCTGATCCGCTGCTGAGGCAGCGCGGCATTCTTCAGCTGCAAATGTCTGCAGGATCAATCTTGCCTCTCCCCAGGCTTCGTCTGGATGAAGGTCAGGCAAGCGGATTAACGCATTCTGAACTCTTCTTGCTTGGTACTCCCCTGCACTTGCTAAGTCATAAGGTCCGAGTAGCTTGCTAATAGTTTTCTGATCTTCTAATGCAGGTACCTGGGTATTACAATAGCTGCGGTTCAATCTACCTACACGCGGTTCCCACCGAACCCGCTGTTCAATAACCTTCTCAGTCTGCCAACTTTTTTGCTTCTGGTTGTACCGTTCACGGTGGCTGAGAACTTCATATTCATAGCCTGCCTCAATTTCCCAGTCCGCAGTGATGTCACAGTCCAGCAACCAATACGGTAAGTATAGTTGGACAATTCGATCATCCATTGGTGCCAGCTTGATATCTGGGGAGGCAAATGGGATCCCTTGCGTATAGGATTTGATTCGCGAATTGATCTGTTCCAAGCTGATTTTGAATGGCAGCACGAGCTCTGGAGGCTGAATTTCAACAATTTGATCTTTCTGAGATATAGGTCCGGTTTCGATTTCTAAGCGGATCGAAAAACAGTGTGGGCATATTGGATTTTCGATCCCATTCAAAATGATAAAAACCCAGCCGCATTGTTCACAAACTGCCTTTATTGCTGGGTGCTCCCAATGATATGAAATATGATTTAGTTCCCTGCCCATAACATCCTTGTTGCTAATCTTCCGCAAACATTATCATTGTTCACGCTTAGATATCGTCCATCTGGAAGGCTTTGGTGCTAATCGCTCCCGAGATGAAAATTCCAATAACCAGGAGGACAAATCCCAGTCCACCAATGATGCCACCTACACCGCCCAAGAGTACTGTCATTACTCCTACCATGCATAACAGCAAACCAGGTGATAAGATCCCCGCGATAACTAACCATACTTTTTTCCAATCCACTGGACGCTGCCCGGCTACCGTTCCGGTCTGCCCATTAATGATTACCTGGTAGGAAACTGCTCGGTAACGGTAGTTCGCGATATGAACTGGCAGCAAGATATAACGCCATCTTTCCTCAGCAAAATTGAGGTTCATCCTAAAATTTCTCACCCGACTGCTGCTTGCTTCCTCAATGCATGCGCGGCGCGTTTTCTCACGCATCTCTTTTCGCGCTTCGTCCCACGCTATATTAAGCGGGATATCATAAGCCTGAGCGTGCATCCCCGCCAAGTATTCCGCTTTGAAGCTGGTCAACTTCGCAAGTGACCAGTCGCTTACCGCTTTGAGCAATCGTTTGCTTAACCGCTTTGATCCAGGATAGATTTGATCATTGAACACCAGATGGACTGCACCCGATTCTCTGTGCCAATCCTTTTTCCCATGACCCACTTCCGCTCCCCAGTTTGCATCAGCATTTGCATCGAAAGTCCAATAGGGGATATACACCCCAGAAAATCGCTCAACATTTCTAACATCTTTCAAATCACGGGGTGCCATCCAACTGCTGCCAAGCCATTCTTCTATTGCCTGCTGGCATTTTTCACTCTCTATTTCGAAAGGTACGAGAAAGCGCGGTCTTAGTACTTCTTGCGGGTCTTCTTTTTGAATCACTTGATTCGACCCACAGTAGACACATTGATGTGTCTTGAATTTGATTG
>JBFENN010000039.1:0-22288 GCA_041551115.1 Anaerolineales bacterium | reverse complement strand
TTGTTACGTGGATGTCTAATTCTAGGATATTACAGCCTATATCTAAAGAGCGTTCAAACGCAAATATTGTGTTCGGTGGCCATAATCCTTGGCCGCCGCGGTGGGCCATAATTAATTTTCCTGAATGGTCTAAATAAGGGTGGGTATCGATAGGATGTGAGCAGCGTCTCAAGATCAGGTAACCGCTGGCAGTGAGCATAAGTATACTGGTTAGACCACGATGGGTTTTTTGGCGCACGACGTATGTTGCTCCTTTCTCCAATCGTTCTGCGAACCATGCACACAAATTATTGGCATCAAGAGATCACTTCCTGTGAGATTGATCAGTATATTAAGAAACACGACTGGCATGGATGTATTACCGAGTCGTGTTAAACTTAGTAGCTTAACTTACTAGCGTTTTCCTAATCAATAGGTGAATTCACCATTACGGTAGCAGATCTCTCCATCAACTATGATCTCGGCATCCTGACGCATATCGCAGATCATATCCCAGTGGATCGCACTCTGGTTGACGCTGCCCGTTTCCGGGTACCCAGCCCCGAGAGCAATGTGAAAACTGCCCCCGATTTTTTCATCTAACAAGATGTTGCCAGTAAAGCGGTTAATTTCAAAATTCGTACCGATCGCGAACTCCCCAATGTACCGAGCACCGAGGTCCTTCTCTAATGTGGCTAGCAGGTATTCTTCGTTTTTCTTAGCAGATGCCTTGACAACCTTTCCATTCTCGAAGCCTAATTCAACATCCTCAACAATCCGTCCCTGGTAAACTGCCGGATAGGAAAAACGAACCCAACCATTTGCGGAATTCTCTACTGGTCCTGTATAGATCTCACCATCCGGAAGGTTGTGTTCTCCACATGCGTTGACAAATTTCCGATCTTTTACAGAGAGAGAGAGATCGACATTAGGACCTCTTAACTGGACCCAATCCCGACCGCTTATCCACTTAACAAACTCTGCTTGATCATGTTTTACACACTGCCAATATGCAACTGGGTTTTCTGTGTTCTCGTCTGCGTGACATGCACGATAAAATAAATCCTGAAAATCCGATAAACTCATTTCAGCTTCCATGGCGTATGCATGCGTTGGGTAGATTGTGCTCATCCACCGCAGGTTTTTTGATGCCCCACGTTTCATCTGAGATTTAATAAAATTAGCTTCTACTCCTTCTAGAAGCGCTGAGCGTGCGGGATCAATGTGACTCAGGCTGCGAGTGTTGTCATAAGCTTTTACCTTGATGAGGACATCAAATTCCTCAAATGCGATCCGGTGAAACTCAGGAGTGTAGGATAATAAATCATTACTTGCGTGGGCATACATAAGATCATTGTGGTCAGGTAGGTCCAAGACAAGATGTGGATAAGCTTCGTGCTCAAGTACACTCTGAAACAAAGCACGAATGACCGGTTCCGCATTGGTCGAAGATCGGATCGCAACTCTATCACCAGGTTTTACAGCGGTGGAATAATCTACCAGGATTTGGGCAAATTTACGTGAGTTGATGTCGGTCATGGGAGACTCCTGTTCATTATTTAGGACAGCCCGCGAATTATATCATGCAGGTTTATTTACTAGATCATGGTCAGGGGAGCATACCTCTCGAAATTTAATCTTAATCGGCAGGATATCATGCTGATTGATGAAAATGGTATTTTACTGTTTATTAGCCACTCGCATTATAATAAGTGGATGGTTGCTGAGCCGGGTTGAGTGCCGATTTGGCTCCTCCATAGTCAGATATGCGGATAGAGGACAGATCCAAATATGGAAGATCGGATAAACATTCACCAACACTTAGTAAACCACCTGAATAATTACATAGAATTCTTGCAAAAGATGGTTGCGATAAACTCGTTTACCACCAATACCGCTGGGGTAGAAGAAACAGGAGACCTAATAGTCAAACAGTTTTCGAGTCTTGGGTTTTTACCGGAGTATGAAAAATCTAGTGACGAAAGATATGGCAGACACATTTTCCTGCGGCGCCCCGCTGGATCTGATCGGGTAGAAAATGAATCGCCAGCAATCGCACTGGTCTCGCATTTGGACACCGTCTATCCGATTGAAGAAGAACTTAACAATAATTTTGAATGGCACGAAGAGGATGGGCGTATTTATGGGCCTGGCACTGTGGATATCAAGGGGGGAACACTGATGATTTACATGATACTTGACTCGCTGTATCAATGCTCCCATGATGTTTTTGAAGCGGCAGATTGGTGGGTGTGCTTAAATGCGAGTGAAGAGGTCCTGGCAGATGATTTTTCAATGCATTGCTTAAAAAAGCTGCCCGCGGACACCCGGGCTTGTTTGGTTTTTGAAGCCGGAAAATTGGTAGGAGATGACTGTTGGTTGGTGGATGGACGCAAAGGCCGGGCATCTTTTAAAGCGACCGCTGATGGAAAATCCGCGCATTCTGGAAATGATCACCACAAGGGTGCAAACGCAATATTGCAACTGTCAAAAACAGTTCAACAAATAGAAGCACTTACAGATTATAGAAATCAGCTTACATTCAATGTAGGTGTTTTCAAGGGCGGCGTGGTTCGGAATCGTGTTCCATCCTACGCGGAAGCGCTGATTGAGATGCGGGCATTCGATCTGGATGTTTTTGAGCAGGGTGTTGCTGATATCCTTGCACTTGATGGTAAAGCGGATGTAAGCAGCGAAGAAGGCTATCTATGTCAGGTTAATATCAACCTTGAAGCTCGCACAGAACCCTGGTCATATTCTCCGTTGTCCGAAGGATTAATTTCAATTTGGGATCAATGTGGGCAGGAACTCGGTCTGGATATTCTGGCTGAGAAACGCGGAGGCTTGAGCGATGCCAATTTTTTATGGAACCACTTCCCAACGCTGGACGGTCTTGGACCTTCTGGAGGGAATGCACATTGTGCACAACGGAATGCAGACCGCAGTCTAGATCAGGAATACCTCGATAAATCATCCTTGATTCCAAAGGCAGAGCTTAATATCGCTGCGATATCGCGCTTGATTGAGTATCCTGCTTGATGATTTTCAACTCCTGTTCAATATCTGTAAATTTGGACGTGTGAAGTAAGCGTATCTAGGGATAGTTTATGAAACAACTATTACAAAATCTCCGTTCAGGTGAAACATTAGTGACCGATGTACCAGTACCGACTCCTCAACCTGGTTTTGTCCTGGTCCGGACCGCGGCCTCGCTCGTTTCGGCGGGAACAGAAAGGATGGTAATAGATTTTGCTGAGAAATCTTTGGCTGCAAAAGCCCGTTCTCGCCCCGATTTAGCCCGCCAATTGTTGGACAAAGCAAAGCGCGAGGGTTGGTTGAGCACGATTGATGCTGCAATTAACCGTTTGGATCAACCCATGCCTCTGGGATATTCATCCGCTGGAACAGTAGTTGCTGTTGGGACACGCGTGCATGACTTGCGAGTCGGGCAGCGTGTAGCCTGTGCGGGAGGCGGATATGCGGTTCATGCAGAGTATGCTGTTATCCCGCAAAATCTTATTGCCCCAATTCCGAATGGAGTAAATTTTGATTCTGCCGCATTCACGACCTTAGGAGCGATAGCCCTGCAAGGTTTCCGTCTGGCGGGCGTCCAGCTTGGCGAACGGGTTGCAGTGATAGGCGTCGGTTTGCTTGGTATATTAACGGCTCGTATCGCCCAGGCTGCGGGATGCGTAGTTTTAGGGATTGATATAGATCCAGCCCGGGTTGATTTCGCGCGTGCAATTGGGGTTGATACGGTACCCCGCCTTGAGGCAGAAACTGCTTCAGCGAGCTTTGCGCGCGGTCGCGGTTGTGATGCCGTTTTGATATGTGCAGATACTACATCAGATGATCCAGTAAATCTGGCTGGGGTGATCGCCCGGGATCGGGCGACGGTTGTTGCCATTGGAGCAGTCGGCTTGAACATCCCACGCAAGGTGTATTTTGAGAAAGAATTATCTTTTGTTAATTCTCGCTCATATGGTCCTGGACGCTATGACCCTGGTTATGAAGAAGGCGGAGCAGATTACCCAATTGGATATGTGCGCTGGACTGAAGGTCGTAATCTAGAAGCTATTGTTGATCTACTTGCTGCAAGATCTCTTAATGTGGCAGATCTCATCACTCATCGTTTCTTAATTGATGAGGCTCCGAGTGCCTATGCCCTGATCACTGGAAAAACCGCGGAATCTTTTTTGGGTGTACTCCTTACCTATCCTGGAGCCGATGGCGTATCAGCATCAAGCGGAAATATCAGCGCTAAGATAGCATTTAACAGCCCCAATCCTAGTGCCGCTGCTCGTTTAGGCGTTTTGGGTGCCGGAAATTTTGCCAGTGTTGTCTTACTGCCCGCAATATGCAAACTTGATCATCTTAATTTGGTTGGTATCGCTTCGGCATCAGGAGTTAGTGCCCAGCATGCGGCGAAAAAGTATGGATTTGGTTATGCTACCAGCTCAGCAGAACAGATATTAACCGATGTTGATATCAATACTATCGCTGTACTAACGCGCCATAATCTACACGCTGAGCAAACTATCGCCGCAATGCGAGCTGGAAAGAATGTTTTTTGTGAGAAACCACTTGCGTTAACCGAGGACGAACTATCTGAGATTTGGAGAGCACTCCAGCAAACTGGCTGTCCAAGTGAATCTGCCGATGAACACCTAGGAGATAATAACGATATTGAAACGGAGTCCGAATCTGCGGAATTAACAACTCCCTTGCTGATGGTTGGTTATAATCGCCGTTTTGCACCACTTGCCCGGGAATTGAAAAGCTTTCTTGGTCGGCAGGATGAACCGCTGGTTGTCCAATATCGAGTAAATGCCGGTTATATACCACGTACACATTGGGTCCATGACCAGGAACAGGGTGGTGGTCGAATAATAGGAGAAGCCTGCCATTTCATCGATTTTCTAACATTCTTGGTAGGCACTCCTCCGACGTCTGTTTCTGCAGTAGGTCTGCCGGATGCTATGCACTATCAAGAAGATAATGTAATCTTATCGTATACCTTTCCAGATGGATCTATTGGATCACTTGCCTACCTGGCTAACGGAGATAAATCAGTTCCGAAGGAACGGGTGGAGGTCTTCTGCGCAGGCCAAGTTGCGATCCTGGATGACTTCCGCAAGTTGAACATCTATGATGCTGGAAAGCATCGTGTAATTAGGTCTCGGTTTAAGCAGGATAAAGGCCATCGTGCAGAATGGCAAGTATTTATCAATGCAATCCGGAGCGGTGAACCAGCACCAATACCCTATCCAGAGCTATTTGCAGTTTCCCGAGCCAGTTTTGCCAGTGTCACCGCGCTCAAAAACAAACAGCCGATTAATATCCCGCATTAGGATTTTCATACTCCATGCTTGTTGTCTCAAATGTTAAAGTCGCCCTTAAAGCGCTGCATCAATTAGGTCTGCGCGTCGTAGGTGCATACGCTCGATACCAGATCGGATTGCACACCGGATACTACCAATGGATGACACCAAACCACTCTATTGGCGGAAGAAATAAGCAATATCATGAGACCCAATCTGGCTATGAACTGGATAGGTGTTTATTTACTATTCCGGATGCTGGTGCTATTCTGTCAATTCTAGGAGACGATGGGAAGCGCAAGCTGCTGCAAGAAGCAGACGAAATCACTACCGGAAAGGTGCATCTTTTTGGGCGCGCTGATTTAACACAATTATCCCTGGATACAGACCATCCACCGAGTCACTGGACGAATTATGAACTTGGGCGTGTGTCTCCAGTATGGCGTGAATCAGATCTGCATGATATCAAGTTGGTATGGGAACCGGGACGTTTTGGTTGGGTATATACTCTTGCACGTGCATTTGTCATCACAAACGACGAACGTTACCCAGCAGCGTTTTGGAAACACGCAGAGACTTTCCTGAGACATAACCCGCCTTATTTGGGTCCTCATTGGATGTCGGCGCAAGAAGTGGCAATACGGTTGATAGCGCTGGTATTTGCTGGACAAGTATTTGCACAATCTAGCAACAGCACTGACCAGCGCATCGCTGAATTAGCGGACGCTATCAACGCTCATGCCCTGCGAATCCCTCCGACCCTGACTTATGCCCGAGCGCAGAATAACAATCATTTACTGATTGAAGCCTTAGGTCTTTTTACAGCTGGTCTAGCGGTTCCTGGACACCCCAAGGCAGGTAAGTGGCGGGAGCAAGGTTGGTATTGGATAGAGAGTTCCTTACAAGACCAGATTGCACCAGATGGTAGTTATATACAGCAGAGCACAAATTACCATCGTCTTATGCTCCAAGCAGCCTTATGGGGGTACTTCCTGGCGGAATCCCAAGGACTTAGGTACTCTCAAGAGACAATAGAGCGTCTCAAAGCGGCGACATTGTGGTTACTAGCCATGGTGGACCCATTAAAGGGGAGGGCACCAAATCTTGGTCCCAATGATGGTGCATATCTATTCCCATTAACAAGCTCTCCTTTTGGCGATTTTAGACCGACGCTGCAAGCTGCAAGCGGCGCATTTTTATCTTGTAGATCCTTCCCTGCCGGTATTTGGGATGAAATGGCAAACTGGTTTGCCATTTCGGAAAAATCCGAAATCAATTTGTCACTTGAACGTAGCAAGATAGAAATTGGTCCGAAAGTAATCCTCCATCCCACCGGAAGCGAGTCTTGGGGATACTTTCGAGCTGCGAAGTTTTCTGACCGCCCAGGTCATGCCGATCAACTGCACTTGGATTTGTGGTGGCGAGGGCAGAATATTACTCGCGACCCTGGTACATACCTATATAACGCAAGACCTCCTTGGCATAATGCACTTGCCCGGAGTTCGGTTCACAATGTCATCACGATCGACCAGCAGGACCAAATGAACGCAGCAGGTAGATTCCTATGGTTGGATTGGGCACAGTCTGATATTGTTGAAAAAACAATCAAGGATGACGGTGCTTTAATAGAAGTCACTGCCCAGCATGATGGCTACAGAGATATGGGGATAGCGCATCAGAGGACTGTTTCTGCTCACTCAGCAGGCACATGGGATGTAGTTGATAATATTGTGTATGTTAATAAATCTCTCGGACGTAAAAATCACTCCGCTACTCACACGGTAAATTTAAGCTGGCAGCTGCCCGATTGGGAATGGTCGGTCAATGATGACGCGCCTGAAAGATGCTCTCTGCAAATAAAGTCACCATATGGGGACATTCAATTGAGATTGTCTCTGGAGTATATTGAAGAGGGAACACATTTCCCCATCAAGTTGGTCTTGGTGAGGGCTGGGAAAACGATTTATGGTGTTGGGATACCCAACCCAGAACAGGGTTGGTTTTCACCCACATATGCGGAAAAGTTTCCCGGATTGACTGTGAGTATGACCACCACATGCAAACTGCCATTGCAGATACACAGTCAATTCATTTTCCCGGAAATACAATAAACCGATGCATATTTTGCTAATCCACCAAGCTTTTCGGGCACTCGATGAAGCGGGCGGGACGCGCCACCACGAGACAGCACTTTATCTCGCGAAACAAGGGCACAAGGTGACGATCATCACCAGCCCAATAAGTTACCTCACTGGTGCTGCTTCAACTGGCAAGAGGTATTGGGTTGAAGAGTTTTCAGATGGGGCTGGCGTGACTATTTTACGTGTATACACGTATAGTGCAATTCACCGCAGTTTCTCCCACCGTGTACTTAGCTTTATCAGCTTTATGTTCTCGTCGTTCGTAATTGGGCTGAGAGTAAAGGAAATCGACTTAGTTTGGGGAACTACCCCACCCATCTTCCAAGGATTGACTGCTTGGGCACTAGCGCGCATTAAGCGGGTGGTTTTCTTATTTGAGGTGCGTGATCTATGGCCAGCATTTGCCATTGCAGTCGGGGTTTTGAACAACCGTTTGTTGATAAAAGCTTCCGAGTGGCTAGAAAGATTTTTGTACCGGCATGCAGATGAAGTTATTGTCAACTCTCCCGGTTTTATAGCGCATGTCACGACTTGTGGTGCCAAGAATCCACTTATCATTCCGAATGGTACTGATACAGACATGTTCTCATTGCAAGTAGATGGCAGCGATATCAGGCGAGTAAATAAGTGGGAAGGCAAGTTTGTAGCACTCTACGCCGGGGCACACGGCATGTCCAATGACCTATCGATGTTGGTCGCGGCTGCCAACCTTTTACGAAATCAACCTGATATTGTCATTGTGCTAGTAGGTGATGGGAAAGAGAAGCCAGCCCTTATGAAACAGGTACAGGAAATGGGTTTAGAAAATATTCAGTTTCTGCCGCCTCACACAAAACAAGAGATGCCCGGTTTGCTGGCATCTGCGGATGCCTGCATCGCTGTTCTGAAACCAGTAGAGCTTTATAAAACCGTATACCCCAACAAGGTGTTCGACTATATGGCGGCTGGAAAACCGGTCATTCTGGCAATTGATGGAGTTATTCGTGAGGTGGTTGAGGAAGCCCAGGCAGGTATTTTTACCACACCCGGAAACCCAGATGCTATGGCAGAAGCTATCCAGAGGTTGGCTCAAGATCCCCAGGAACGGCAAGCCATGGGGATGTGCGGTCGTAGTTACGTAGAAAGCAATTTCAACCGTGAAGATTTGGCTGCGCAGCTACTTGCACTCTGCGAAGAGTTAGTCGCCGAGGATACGGTTTAGACCCATATTTGCATCATATCTCATAATGATAAGGGGAAATTGATAACACTTCAAGTTAACTGAGGTTGTTTTGTGAGATGAACGCAGATCATTGCTGTATGAGACAATTATCCTTCTCACATCTATCGTTTTTGGATATCAACAAAAGTGCCATCTGTTTGCGGAATCAGGGGTTCTACTTCATAAATAGCATCCAGGTTTAGCCCCCCGTATATATGGGGATAAGTGTCACCATCGACAATTTCCCACCGGATGGTTTCGACGACGCGAGCAGGATCTATCCACAGCAGGAGCAGGTTAGCAATGCCGGAAAAATACAGATTAGCAACACGGGGGATTTGATCTGGTCGCGAACAATGGATGAATCCTTCCGTTTCAAGAGATGCTGCACGGTATATACCAGCGGCTTGGGCAGCTTCCCACTCGCTTGCTGTACAGATGTGACAGAGCATCTCAATACCTATCTCATGTGATCCCGTTTTTAGTGAAATTCTTCCAAGCCGGATTGGCTAAAAACCTACTCGGAAGGGTTAACAGATAGAGGTAATCCAGCAAGCATATCTATCAAGCGTGCAATGATCCGGTCGGCGACTTCAGCTTTCCCCATCAATGGCAGTGCTTCAGTATATCCATCAGCCCCTATAATCGTCACCCGGTTAGTGTCTACCGCGAATCCTGCATCCTTAGCAGAAATATCATTTGCAATAATTAAATCTAGCTGCTTCTTCTCCAGCTTGGTTCGTGCATTCTCTATCAGAGCTTGGCTTTCGGCTGCAAATCCAACGGTAATTTTTGGATAACCCAATCTTGATTTCAGATTTGCTACATCCAGAAGAATATCTGCAGTGGCTTCGATTGGAATTGATTGAAGGGTGCCCAGCCCCTTTTTCATTTTTTGCTCAGCACGCTCGGTTGGTCTAAAATCAGCTACTGCCGCAGCCATAATCAGGGTGTCAGCTGTGGAGGAATGCTCTAATACGGCAGCTAACATTTCAGCAGCGCAGGTTACATCGATCCGATTTACACCACGTGGAGTCTTTAGTGTGTTAGGACCACAGATCAATAATGTTTCAGCGCCCTGATTTAGGGCAGCTTGGGCGATGGCGAAACCCTGTTTTCCCGAAGATCGGTTCGTGATGCCGCGCACTGGATCGATCGCTTCCCATGTTCCACCAGCTGTAACTACGACTTTGCGCCCAGCCAACGGTCCATTTCGGGCTATGATAAAACTAATTTCGTCCAATATAGCGGATGGTTCAAGCATTCGCCCTATACCGATCATGCCTGACGCCAATTGCCCCTCAACTGGTCCGAGGATCACCGCTCTTCGCTGAACGAGCTGCTCAATATTTGCCTGTGTGGCAGGATGGGAAAACATACCGCCATCCATTGCAGGGGCAAGGATTAATGGGCATTTCGCGGCAAGGGCTGAAACCGTTAATAGGTTGTTAGCCATGCCATGGGCAAGTTTCGCGATCGTATTTGCAGTTGCGGGAGCGATTACCAACAAATCCGCGTTGCGCCCGAGCGTAATATGCTGGACATGTTCAGTACCGCTCCACATATCGGCATCAATGTAAGCAGGACGACCGCTCACCGATTGGAATGTTAGCGGGCTAACGAATTGCACAGCTGCTTCAGTCAGGATGACATCCACAAGCGCTCCATGCTGATGAAGCTTGGAGACTAGTTCCACTGCCTTATAGCATGCAATGGATCCTGTTACACCTAGGACGATACGTTTCTCAAATAGCGGGGAGTTGATCACTGCTTATTTACCTCCGCATATCAAAAATTGGTTTGGGAATTGACGTCTTCAACCGATACCTTCACCCTCTTTTCGGAGGGCGCGTACCCATGTAATTTTGTCGTGAACATGATTATAACCACCCTCGCAGGTGATACATCCATACCCCAAAATATTCCTTCATTGTAGATGTGGTCATCGAAATATTTTCTACATTTGGTACAAGATTGATTACCTTACTTGCCAAGCTGCCATCAATCAGCTGCGCCCAATTCGCCTCGGTAACCGTGTAATCTGTTGGTGCTGGTATCACTTCGAATCCCTGGTGATCAAACAGTGCCACTGCCCGCGGCATATGGGCAGCGGATGTGACCAGAATAATTTTCTTAATACCCAAAGGTTCCAAAATACGATAGGTATTAATAGCATTTTCATGAGTGTTTCGGGAGTTGGATTCATATAGCAGAACCTCTGTAGGTATGCCAAGCATGGTTAAGATTTTAGCCATATCATCTGTGGGCTCTGCTCCGCGAGAGAGCCAGTCGATCCGTCCTCCAGAGAGCAGAATTTGCTTACTTGCACCCTCATGGTAAAGTTGAGCTGCATAGATGATGCGGTCACCTGCGCCATTGATCTCCGTGATCGGTCGGGGGAATTGAGCCGATTGGGTACCACCAGCTAAAACTACAATGACATCGGCCTGCGGGATTTCTTTTGGCGGCAAATATTGCCACTCAAGTGAGCGAGCAAGACTCAAAGCCACCCACCGATTTCCAGCAACAAACAAGATCATCAATATGAAAATCAAGCTCGCTAATTGAATTGCTGTTTTTTTTCGTGTTAGGATAGAAATAATAATCAAGATGAAAACCAAACCAACAGGATAGAGTAGCAAGGGAAGAAATTTGGATAAGAAAATAAACACGCGCACACGCTCCGATTATTATTATTTCAACTCAGGGTTTACCAATCGTCAGGGGTTTCAACCACAACCATGCGATCCTTTCCGGCTAAGTCTGCCTTAAGATAGATAACAGCTCCTTGAAAGTGTTCAGCAGTTAATGACACAGCCTTCTCGGCGTGGGAGCTGTCAATTTCCATCAAGAATAGACCGTTCGGCTTCAACAGCAAAACAGCTTGAGTTAATACGGCCAAAATGAGTTCGATACCAGATAGGCCTCCATCAAGTGCATTCCGAGGCTCAAATTGGCTTACTGGTAATTTGGCAATATTTTGCGTCGGTATGTATGGCGGGTTACTGCAGATAATGTCAAACCGATGGGATTGGTTGGTGAGTAATGGGAAAGGGAATCGTAGATCCGCCTGGAATAAGTGAACTCTGTTCTGGACGTGGTGGAGGTGGGCATTATGAGATGCGATGATAAGAGCCGGATGCGAAATATCCAGCGCAGTTACATGAAAATGAGGACTGTATTTCGCTAATGCTACAGCTATACACCCCGAACCACTGCCAATATCAAGCACGTTTTTATCCCCTGAGTGCGTCAGAGCCCAGGAAAGTGCGTGTTCAACAATCAGCTCAGTTTCAGGGCGGGGGATAAGAGTGTCAGGAGTGAGTTTGAATGACATACCATAGAATTCCCACTTGCCAATGATGTATGGTAATGGTACGCCAGCAATCATTTGGTCAATGCTGTCGTAATACTGGTTTTCAATAGCTGTGTTTACAGTCGCTTCAGGGTGAGCTAACAGCCACGTTCGGGATTTATTGGTTAAGTGAGACAGGAGAACTTGTGAATCAAGCAAGGCAGAAGTGCTGGTGGCAACCAGCTTCTCATAACCTTGTTTGATTAATTCTCTGGTGGTATGTGCCATACGCAGGGGCCACCCGATTGCCCCACGTGGGCGAATAATAATAAAGAATCGCTAGTCAACTATTCCAGCAGCCGCTAAGCGCTCAGCTTCATCTCGGAGGGCTAACTCATCGATGAACTCATCGATATTTCCTTCCATTACAGATGAGAGATTGTAACTCGAGACATTAATGCGGTGGTCAGTTACTCTTGATTGTGGGTAGTTATATGTGCGGATCTTCTCTGAACGTTCACCAGTTCCAACTTGTGAACGCCGATTTTCTTCCACTTCCTGACGTAATTTTTCTTGTTCTAACTCAAATAAACGTGCCCGGAGTATGCTCATGGCACGCATGCGGTTCTGTAACTGCGAGCGTTCGTCCTGGCATTGAACAACGATCCCTGTTGGTTCATGAGTAATTCGTACCGCAGTTGAATTCTTCTGGACACTCTGTCCACCTGCTCCTGCAGACTTATAGACATCTATGTGGATATCAGTTTCGGGAATTTTGATTTCAACTTCATCAACTTCTGCCAAAACTGCTACAGTTGCAGCAGATGTATGGATACGCCCTTGCGATTCTGTCTGGGGTATGCGCTGCACACGATGGACGCCAGATTCAAATTTTAAGCGAGAGAATGCTCCCTTGCCTTTGACAAGAAAGACGACCTCTTTAAAACCACCGATACCAATTTCATTTGAAGACAGGATCTCGGTCTTCCAACGATTATTCTCGGCATAACGACTATACATCCGGAATAGGTCTGCTGCGAAAAGCGCTGCTTCATCACCACCCGTTCCCGCCCGTATTTCCATGATCACATTCCGACCATCACGTTTATCTGTTGGAAGCAACAGGCTTTTAATCTCGTTTTCTAGTTTAGCGATGATTTCTTCGAGCTCAGTGATCTCGGCTTCTGCCAACACTCGCATATCTTCATCTTCTATGTCAATCAAACTGCGTGCTTCATCCAGTTCGATGAGCGTCTGGCGGTACTGGCGCGCTTTTTGGATAACTGGTTCCAGTTCTGCTCTTTCTATACCTAATTCAGCTGCCTTATGATAATCATCACCGACATCCATCAGCTCTTTATTGAGATCATCATATCTTTGTTCTATACCAGCTAATTTTTCTAGCATTTACAAACACCCACATCTAAAGAGATATTAACAGAGCACAAAGTTCACGAGGAAACTTTGTGCCCAGCTTCCGACATCTATGATTATACCACTGGAACATATCGCAACCCTTCAGCGTCTTAAGGGTAAGTGACCGTTCTGGGGTTGTAAGTGACGTTAAATCGGAGGTGTAGGATGAAACGGATTGCTCTTGCAATACTCGTAACATTGATCATATCCTTTACATTTTCCACGACCCCAGTCGCTGCTGATGGAATCATCATTCCCAACCCCCCCATCTGTGATCTCTGGCCTTGTCCACCACAACCTCTTCCGGTTGCACAACTAGAAATCCGCTACCATCATGTGACCGTTGAAATTAACGATCAAGTAGCAACTACCCATGTGGAGCAGGTCTTTTATAATCCAAATGATTGGCAGATTGAAGGTACTTACATATTCCCTATCCCTTATGAAGCAGTTATTACAGATTTTTCGCTCTGGATTGATGGAAAGCAAACCCCAGGCAAGGTATTAAAAGCTGACGAAGCACGCCAAATTTACGAACAGATTGTTCGCTCGCTGAGGGATCCCGCCTTACTAGAGTATATAGACCGCGGTGCTGTCCAGGCCAATGTGTTCCCAATCCCACCCTATGGTGAAAGAAAGGTTGAATTATCTTACAGCCAGATACTGTCAACTGAAAATGGACTCGTAAAATATATTTATCCGCTTAGTACTGAGAAGTTTTCGGTTGTAACGCTAGAAAAAGTATCCATATCGGTGGAAATCCATTCATCCGTTGCAGCTGTTCGCAGTATCTACTCTCCTAGTCACACGGTAGAGATTAATAGGGAGAGCGATCGAGATGTGATCGCTGGGTATGAGGAAAATGATGTGCTCCTAAAGAAGGATTTTACGCTCTTCTATTCCTTAGGGACTGAGCAAGCCCTCCATTTAGTCCCCTATCGTGATCCAGGACAGGGTACGGATCAGCTTGGCTACTTCATGCTAATGCTGGAACCCGAGTTTGAAGTTATCCAAGATGTGCTTCCAAAAGATATGATCTTGGTGATTGACAAGTCTGGGAGTATGGATGGGGAGAAATTCATCCAGGCTCAGAAGGCGCTTGACTATATTTTGAGCCATCTTAACCCTGATGATACTTTCAATATTGTAGCTTTTAGCACTGGTCTAGAAATGTTTGATGATGAGATGGTGCCTGCAAACCATGCATCTGATGGTATCGAATGGGTCAACAGATTGAGTGCTCAAGGCAGCACAGATATCAATCGCGCGTTATTAGAAACTGCCGCTATAGCAAATCCTTCGCGGCCAGTTTATCTTATCTTTCTCACTGATGGATTACCGACCGAAGGTATTGTCGAATCACAGCAAATATTGGACAATTTTGCTATGGGTGGAACTGAGAATATACGGTTATTCAGCTTTGGGGTTGGGTATGATGTCGATACCTATTTGCTTGATTCCCTCAGTCAAAGGCATCGCGGTATGACAACGTATGTACAGCCAGGGGACGTACTTAACGAAATCCTTGCTCATTTTTATGCCAAGATATCGACCCCGGTATTGATGGATATCGTGCTTGATTTTGGGGACATCGTAGTCTCGGATGTGTATCCTGATCCGCTGCCCGATTTATTTGCGGGCTCTCAACTCGTGATCTTAGGGTGTTATCAAAACGGGGGCATAACAACAATTGATTTATCAGGGCAGCAGGCAGGAGAGGATGTGGATTTTCAATTCCGCGAATATTCATTCCCACAAGAATATTCTCGGACTATTACTGAAAATGCAGTAATAGCAAGGTTGTGGGCTACCAGAAAGATAGGCAATTTACTAAACAATATTCGTCTTTCAGGACCAGACTTAGGGACAATTGATCAGATCATTGAGCTAAGCATCGGCTATGGCATTGTCACACCATATACTTCATACCTGATCACTGAAGCAGAACCGCTCGGTACGCTAGATAGGGAACGAATCTCAAAAGATGCACTACAAGAAGCCCAACGTGCTGCATCTGCTCCAAGTTTTGGAGAGAAAGCGGTTCAAGCAGCTACTGATCAGCACGCGCTCGCAGCTGCTGATTCTCCAGTCGAAAATCTTAGCGAGGCTGCGGAAATAGTGCGTTATACCGGATCCAGGACATTCTTACTTGTGAATGGAGTATGGGTGGATACAATCTATAACCCAGAAAAGTTTCAGACAGTCAAGCTTGAATTTTTATCGGATGAATACTTTAACTTCCTGGAAAGCAAACCTGCTTTTGCTAGTGCTTTAGCACTAGGAGAGCGTGTGCTCGTCGTGGTAGATGGTACGGCTTATGAAATTGTCACGGCTGATTCTTCAGCAGGTGAAATTCCCTGGCTGCCAATCCCGGATTCAGAATCACTATACTCTCTGCCATCCCCAGAAAATATTGAATCACAAATTGATCCGCCAGCAGCAGAGGCTTCACAGATAGATCCGACTATCGCGATCCAAGGGCACTCCAGCGGAAGTAAGTGCGTCTCTGGTTCTTTCCCGCTGGCGCTTATTCCTCTAATCTTTGTTCGCAAGCGAGCACGCAAGTAGTATCTCTAACTGACAAAGTTTATTTGATCGTATTTTTACAGATAAACGAAGCATACTTCCCGTCACTACGTTTGCATGGTAGAATCGGAAACTTCCAACTTACAGGTATATTCCACCAATAAAATAGTGTATAATATTTATAAGGCTTGGGGAACGTTTTCCTTGAAATTCATCCATTTACAAAGGATTAATCACGCTGACTATTGTAGGTAAAGGGTTTCCCCACGATACCCCCTATATGTAACACTTACCAAAACCAAATTGATAGCCAAACTATAGCTGGTTGTACTATTATGCAGCAAGCCTCGCGTTAGAGAAAAATCGACTAATCACCCCTGCTTTGATTTAAAAGAGACAAACAACATGGACATCCTAGAATTAGAATCTAAACCTTTAGCTGAGCTACGTCAAACAGCCAAAGAACTAAAAGTCACTGGCGCATCCCGGTTGAAAAAAGAAGACTTGGTCATGCGAATAAGACAGGCTCAAGCAGAGAAAGATGGTCTTGAGATCCGCGGTGGGATTCTGGAAATCATGAATGAGGGGATTGGCTTCCTGCGGTCTGGTCATTACCAGCAAGGGTCACAGGATATATATGTTTCTCAATCTCAAATTCGTCGCTATAAACTTCGCAATGGTGATTTGATTATTGGGCAAGTGCGTCCACCGCGCGAGACTGAAAGACACTATGGCCTGTTGAGGATGGAAACGGTTAATGGTATCAGTCCTGAGAATGCCCGGCGCAGACCGATATTCGAATCACTTACACCCATCTTTCCCGATACAAGGTTTGATATTGAGACAGACCGTCATACACTTGCACCGCGCTTGATTAATTTGGTAACACCAATTGGGCGTGGTCAGCGTGGCTTGATCGTCTCACCTCCAAAAGCTGGTAAAACGACCATCCTCAAACAGATTGCGAATGCAATTTCAACGAAGTACCATGATGTCACTTTAATGGTTGCCTTGATTGGTGAACGGCCTGAGGAAGTTACAGATATGGATCGTTCTGTGGATGCTGATGTCATTTCTTCAACTTTTGATGAACCAGTGTCTTCGCATGTACGTGCTGCTGAAATGGTCTTAGAGCGTGCTAAAAGACTGGTCGAAGTCGGCAGGGATGTCGTAATTCTTATGGATTCCATCACGAGGTTAGCCCGTGCTTACAACCTGGTTGTAACTCCTTCCGGTCGGACACTATCAGGGGGTATCGACCCATCTGCATTGTACCCACCGAAACGATTTTTTGGCGCAGCCCGCAACATCGAAGAAGGTGGATCATTAACGATTATCGCTACCTGCCTCATTGATACTGGTTCTCGCATGGACGATGTTGTCTACGAGGAATTTAAGGGCACGGGTAACATGGAACTGCACCTTTCCCGCAGGCTGCAGGAAAGGCGTATATATCCTGCCATTGATATAGAACGATCTTCTACCCGTCGCGAAGAGCTACTTCTTGGCCCAGATATCACACCGCGCGTATGGCTCATGCGCCGCATGTATGATCAGATGATTGCCTCACCACCTCAAGGGGCAGGGCTAGATTCGGCTTCTGGCACTGAAGCGATTTTACAGCGTATCGCCCGTACAGAGAATAATCAGGAGTTCTTAGAAACACTAACCGGTGATATGTAATCGACTTTCGTGTGAAAGTAGCGATTGTCTCTCATGAATGCCAAAAGAAACAGAGTGATTTCAGGTATTTCCTGGTTAGTTGCATGTACATTAATCAGCGTAGCGATAATTCTTGCCTGGGGGCATTTTACGAGTGTTTATCAGTCAGCCTCACCTGTTGAGCCTGTAGAAATCGTAATAGATGACTTACCGGCTCAAGATGATACCTCAGGCTTATTGAAACCAGCGATAAAGTCAGATCAGGGCAATATTGGTATTCGCCGCAAAGCGCTCTTGTACACGATAATCCCGAGCCGACCGCGCCAGGATGTCACGAAATATAAAGTTTCTTCGGGCGATTCAGTATTTGAAATTGCATCGAAATTTGGTATTCGCCCCGAAACCGTGCTATGGGCAAACTTTGGGCAGCTAGATGACAACCCCGATATGATTGCAGTCGATATGGAATTGATGATTCCTCCCGTCGATGGGGTTTACTATGAATGGCAATATGGAGATACTCTCGAAAGTGTTGCGACGAAGTTTGATGCTGTAGTCGATGATGTCCTCTCATTTTCAGGAAATGCATTGGATTTAACCGCGCCAACTTTTGAGCCAGGGATGTGGGTGATGGTTCCTGGCGGGCACCGCGAGTTCAGGCAGTGGATTATCCCTGTTATCCCTCGTGGTCGGGCGGGAGTGTCCAGTGCTGTGTATGGGTCGGGCGCTTGCTCAGGCAGTTATGAGGGAGCCTATGGAAATGGAGCATTCCTTTGGCCTGCGGGCAATCACATTGTATCTGGAAATGATTACTGGTCTGGACACTTAGGTGTCGATGTTGCTGCGGGCGAGGGGGCACCAATATTTGCTGCGGATAGCGGAGTAGTAGTTTTTGCCGGTTGGGCGACCGGTGGGTATGGCAATATGGTTATGATTGATCATGGAAATGGCTACCAGACATTATACGCACACATGAGCAGCGTCACCGCTGTTTGTGGCCAGAGTATCTCTGCCGGAAGAACAATCGGCTACTCCGGAAGTACAGGTAATTCAACTGGTCCGCACCTCCATTTTGAAGTGCGTTACCAAGGTGGATTTGTTAACCCATGGTATGTCTTACCTGCACCGTAGATCGCGGAGCCGATCTGTCGGTAAAAAAGATTAGTGTTTTACACTGCCAGTCCGAAACAAGGAGCAAACAGTATGGGAAATGAGGTGCAGGATCCTGAAACAGAGATCATATCGGAAACTGAATCATATCTAGCCTGGCAGGTTGAAGAGCCTGATGGTGAGGTAACATATCATCTTCAGCTAAACAATCTGACGGTGCATTTTTTCCAGGAAGAATGGGACGAGTTTATCATTCTGGCTCGACAATTGCTAAAAGCAAGCTGATCAAATTAGTAATAGCTAGTCAGATCAAAAACCGTGAAATGGCCTCCATGCCTGGGATGCTGGACGCGTTGATCATCCTTTTGATGCGAAAATTATTTTCAATTCTTGGATATGATTGGGGAAACCTTTTAAATATCGTTATTATGGGGTGGAGAATCGATTACTTGCTATTTTGTGATTTTATCGACATATGGAACGACACCTTTACAGGTTTCGGTGAAGTTGGAGGCCACATTTTCCCAAGTGAGCCATCCTTCTGCACTACGCCAACCCATATGGATAGCAAATGAGACACAACCTGGCCCGGCTTGATAATTGGCAATTGTGTAGCGCCAAAGGTCTTCGTAACTGCTAACCGCCCCAGCCCGTTCACTTGTGGCATTGAATATAATCTGGGCAACCTGTTCGCAGTTTGAACGCAAGATATTTGCGAATAACGGCAAACTGAAATAGACATTCGTTAAGTCCACACCCGTTGGACAGTCTAAACAATCCGCATTGACCTGTAGAGCGAGAGCACCACGCAGGATTGCCTGGTCTTCTGGTGGTAATCCTAGGTAGCCTTTTGCGCAGCTATCCTCTGACAAAACGAGTGGGCAAAACTGGTCGAAGAAAGTTGGATTCCACAGTAAGATAGTCTCAGCTCCGTTTGCCGTTAACTGTCCCAATCCGAATTCCCAACGCACACGAAACATTCCAGGCCAAAATTGGCTTTCTTGGGCAAACAAATTTTTCATCAATTGGGCTGGAACTCCAGTCTCCTCCGCGACTTCAATCAAACTCTTGTCAAACTGATTTTGCCAGGTCTCGATTAATTTACTTGACTTTTCCAGCCCGCATGTATCGGCATAGCCGTTTGGTAGCAGTCCACCAGAAGGGCATGCGGAGGCATCGACAACATCTTGGGCGATTAAACGCCCTGCCAGGTAAAAATATGCCCCATCAGATGCAAGTACTTCAGGATGTTCAGGAGTTTGCAGCCATAATGGTAGCTCACCTGCTGGAGGGAAAGCTTCCCAAGTTTGCGCGCACACTGCCGTGCTGCCACCCAACCATTGGGTGCTCAATACGTCAACATACCACCCCCCAGCTCCCGGTGTCGATGTTACACCACTATCAATGACGCGCACATAAGCCTTATACAAGTCGGTTTTATCACCATAACTGGACTGCCCCCAGAACTCTACAACTATCCCTTGTGGTGGAGTTGGGCGGAGGGGAATACTGCAAGTATCCGACTCGCAGTAGAATGGTTCGCCAGCGTACGTCCCTTCTATGGCAACGATCGTTTCGTTCGGTAAAGGCTCCTCACCAATTAAATCTAAATCTGGCATTGTTCTGCAAAGGTTGCTGTCCTGCAGTGCATTACAACCTTCTAAATTTATCCAAACAACGGGAAATGGTAAGTCAATGATGACTTCTCGTGTAGTATTGTGTCGTGATGCGAGGTAGTAGTAATATCCAGAACAAGCCGATGTGTCTCGCCCCCCTTTGGCAACTTTTTTACATGGCGGTGTGCTGATCCATTCGTAGTATAGATCTTCACCGCAAGATTTTAATACTTCCTCGCCAGTTGGGAGACCTTCATGATCGCTTATGATTTTGCAAACGATTTGATTATCCGTCCAGCGGATCAACCACCATTCATACTCAGTGTACGATACTACAATAGTTGTTTGTCGGTCCTCAGCTTGGGCAGAGGCGAGTTCGACTACCCACGCGGAAACGAAAAGTGTGAGAACAAGAATCAAAAAATATCTGAAGTTGCCTTGTTTGCGAGGCATTCTATAGAAAAAATATCATGGACGTAGGTGCTTGTCAACCTTATTGAGGTACCATTTCAAAAATGTTGAGTAGCTCGTCTTGCTTGGGATTCCAGCCCGTGATAGACTCTACTCATGACGGCCAATATTTTGCTGGTCACACCCCACTTTGGATTTGGGCAGTTGCTCAAAATCAAGCTTGATGGACTTGGAGATTACCGCGTTACGCTTTCCAGCGGTATGGCCTCAGCACTTTCACTGACGTCTCGGGGGATCTATAATTTGGTAATTCTTGACAGTGCATGTGCGGACGGGACAATAGCTCGGATAAGCACAGAAATACGTAAACTCAATCCCGGTATTCGCCAATTAGCAATCCTCCACAAGAGTCAGAAAGCCCTGGCTGGCATCGGGAAAATCGAAATTGACGAATGGCTAATACTGCCATTTACAATAAATGCACTTAAAGAAGCTGTCCAACGTAGCCTGTCTGATAACGTGCAGCCTGAAAGTACAAATGTGAAATCATACAAGCAGCGCGCTCCTTCAAATACCAATTTAGACAAACCTGGATATGACGTAAGGGACAGCAAAAATGCTGATTTCCAAATTCGCTGGGTGTTGACGAACAAGGCTGTTGAAGCGCTGCTTGAGGAACAGATGATTGAATCAGGAGCTCAAGCTGGACTGATTATCAAGGACGGTGTTTTATGGGCTTATGCCGGTCAATTCCTGCAAGAGACTGCAGAAAAAATCACTCAAAAAGTAATTGGTTATTGGGGCGATCGAAGCTCTGATGGGATGGTTGAGAGCAAATCGAACGACTTGATCCGCTATATCCAAATCGAAAACTACCCGAGTGAATCATTACTATATGCGACCAATTTGCGAACCAATATGGTGATTGCCATCATATTCACGGGCGACGCTCAATTCTTTGAGATCAGATCTCATGTGAAGCATATTGTGGATGTTTTAATAGAAGAGAACCAGGCGCTATTTCAGCTTTACGGTGAACCGCTCCCCGTTGCACCCCATCGAAGGGATGCCAATGAGGTTGAATCAATGGAGCTTGAACGCGCAGAGCATCTAACCCCACACGATATTCGGGGTACAGGTCGTGAGGCACCGCAGCTTTGGGAGAACATGGGCATAAAAACTCGCTCATTTGGTTCGGGGAGTGAATTTGCTAATCAAGATCGATTTGACGATGACCCCCATCGTCAAGAAACGTTTGGTCAAACTGAAGGATTTGTAGGAGACCAAGATGGGGGGCAAGCTCAAGGTAACGGAACTATTCCCCTCGAAGTTCACCAAGCGTTATATGGCGGAGCACGGCGTGGGATACACACCTCACTTATAGCAAATTTCACTCAACTGAGTACGATGGATTGGCATTTATTGAATTATGCTTGCTTGCTCATTCCTCGTATGCCGCGCCATAAAATTGTCGGGAATGTACGGGTGAAACTTGAATACTGGATTCGCGATATAGCTATAGCTTCCGGTTGGCGGTTAGATTACCTTACGATCCGTCCAGAATATTTACATTGGATAGCTTCGGCTCCTCCCAATATCACTCCCCTAAC